>CAVHAY010000001.1:0-5240 GCA_963634115.1 Clostridia bacterium
TTACAAAATATAAAAAAACATTAGATTTTATTTTCTAATGCTTTGTATTCTTTTTACAATTGTGATAAATGTTTTTTAACTCTAGCAAACTTATATATAATTATTTTTATATATTATTTAATATAACTAATTTTTATTGTCTTTTTTAGATTAATACTTTATAAATAGCGGAAACTGAACTATCAAATAAATGTTTATTGTTCCCTGTATTAGCTTTTTCTATTCTTTTAATATGTCCTAAACAATATCTAAAGCCTTGTTCTTTAATAAGTGTATTAAAACTATCATCTTCTAGTTTTAAATATCTCTGATAATTTTGAAACACTCTGTTGCAAAATAAAATGGAAAATGGTTCATCATAAGAAACAGTATAGTATGTATAACTATTTATATCTAAAATATTATGATATATATCTTGTTTGGATATGACTTTACCAGAATTTATTTCATCAAATAATTTATTTTCGTAATTGTTTATAACATTATCCGTAATGGTAATTATATCATTATTTTTTAAATAACATTTAATATCGTTAATAACCGCAATTTCAAGTATACCATCGTTATTCTTACAAACTCCAAGGCTGATAATGGGCATTTGGGTAAAATTATTTTTATATTTTTTGTAAGTATACTCTGTAGCTTTTGTTAAGGCTGTTTTTAAATCATCATCTAATAGAAATCTTTTTAATATGAGTGATAAACTTTTTATATACCATTTTAGAGCAAGAGATGGTTTGTTCAAAGTACCATCTATAACAAAAGAATAGAACTTGGTAATACATACTGAACTAAGTGTTATGTTGTCTTTTTTTTTGTTTATTTTATCCTTTATCCTCATAAAGTTTCACCCACATTTCTAAATCTTTACCATTATATTTATATAAGGCAATTTTTTTATGATTTATATCCACAAACAAAGTATGTCTATTTCCTGTTTGTCTTACACCATTTAATATTTTGTTTTTTAAATCATTATTTGCTACCTTTATATCTACATTCATTATATCATTAATATCAAGAATTTTATAATGATTATTTTTAATATTTTCTATGGTATAAGAATGTTCTATAGAAATTCCACATTGAGAAGTGCGTACAAGTTTTTCCATGGTACCATAGCAGTTCATTTTAGCGCAGATATCTCTAATCAAACTTCTTATATAAGTTCCTTTACTTACTTTGCATGCGAAAGTAAAGCCTTCATTATTATAATTTAATAATTCTATAGAATATATTGTAACATGGCGTTTAGGTAAAGATATTTTGAGGCCTGCCCTAGCATACTCATATAGTTTGCGGCCCTCTACTTTAACTGCAGAATATACCGGAACTTCTTGCGTATAAGTACCAATAAATTTTTTTAATGTTTCTTGTACTACACACTTATCTGGGTAAATACTGTTCCTAGCTAAAACTTTTCCTGTTATATCAAGGGTATCGGTAAGTATTCCAAACTTAACAGTTGCCATATATTCTTTGGTATCTGATGTAATATAATTAGAAAGCTTAGTATACTTCCCAAGGCAAACAATTAAGACACCTGTTGCGATGGGATCTAAGGTGCCTGTATGACCGGCTTTAGTATTAAATATCTTTTGTACTTCTTCGACAACAGCCCTACTAGTTTTACCATATGGTTTATTTACTGCAATAATACCATTTATTTTATTTGTATATTTCAAAAATTGTTCCCTCTCTTGTATCTTTGATATGAATATTATTACTTTCTAATTCTTTTCTTATAGCGTCTGCGGTAACATAATCTTTATTATCTTTAGCTTCTTTTCTTTGGGCTATCTTTTTTTCAATGTATTGTTTTAATTCGGATGAGATATCTTCTTTTTTTAATAAATCTAAACTTAAAACACTATCAAATTCTTTGACTAATTCAAGTTTACTTTTTTCAGATAGATTAGATTTTAAAACATCATAGAGGACTGTTAAAGCTGATGAAGTATTTAAATCATTTTCAAGAGCTTCTTTAAATTTATTTTGATAATATGATATATCTTCTAAAGCACCTGTTTCTTTTAAAGAATTTACTCTACTTAATAATTTATTATAAGCTTCTTTAGCGTTATCTAAATTTTTGTAGTCAAACACTAACATTTTACGATAATGAGAACTTAAGCACATGTATCTAAATATAAGAGGATTATAGCCTTTAGCTATTAAGGTATCTACAGTTAGAAAATCTCCTTTTGATTTACTCATTTTACCTTCAGCGTCATTTAAGTGTTCTGTATGAAACCAATACTTACACCAAGTATGACCAAGATATGCTTCTGACTGGGCTATTTCATTAGTATGATGCGGAAATATATTATCCACACCACCACAATGTATATCTAAGTATTCACCTAAATTATCTATGGCAATAGCGGAACATTCTATATGCCATCCTGGATAACCAAGTCCAAAAGGACTATTCCACTTTAACTCTTGATCATTAAATTTTGATTTTGTAAACCAAAGTGCAAAATCGCCTTGATTTTTCTTATTTATGTCTTTATCTACACCCTCACGGGCACCCACTACCATATCATCTATCTTGTGATTAGTAAGTGTGTAGTAATCATCAAGTTTAGTAATATCAAAATAAACATTACCTCCTGATTGATATGCATAATTTTTTTCCAAGAGTTTGTTTATCATTTGAATATATTTATCAATTAATGATGTTGCCGGCACTACTACATCTGGCCAATGAATATTAAGTTTCTCACAATCACTTTTAAAAGCATCAGTATACTTTTTAGCAATAGACATAATTGTTGTATGCTCTCTTTCTGCACCTTTAAGCATTTTATCATCGCCACTATCGGAGTCACTAGTTAAATGCCCAACATCAGTAATATTCATACATCTATTTACTTTGTAACCTAAATAGTTGAGTGTTTTTTCTAAAATATCTTCAGATATATAATTACGCATATTTCCAATATGTGCATAGTGATAGACTGTTGGACCACATGTATACATAGTAACATTATTTTTATCTTTGGGAATAAAATCTTCTATACTATGTGATAAAGTATTATAAATTTTCATCAAATCACCCACCATTAAATAAATTATACTATATTTTATTATATAATGAAATGTTTTTTCTAAAATATTGTTGACATAAGTAAATGTATTATGATATTATATAAAAGTCAAAAGTGCTTGGACCCTTAGCTCAGTTGGTTAGAGCTTCCGGCTCATAACCGGGCGGTCGATGGTTCGAGTCCATCAGGGTCCACCATCTTGCGGGTGTGGCGAAATTGGTAGACGCACTAGACTTAGGATCTAGCGCCTTACGGCATGGGGGTTCAAGTCCCTTCACCCGCACCATTGACGAATCTGTTCGAACTATTCGAACTTTGATATATAGAAATCAATCGAAATGATTGATTTTTTTATTATTAAATAAAACACTAATTATATGTTAATTAAAAAATTATGATATGTAATTATACTGTAAATAAAAGAAAATTTTTTATTGATTAATTGTTTATTTATGCTATAATGAAAAAGATAGGAGGAGTATGAATATGAACGAAAATAATTATAATCAAAATGTAGGGCAAGGAATGCAATACCAACCAAATCAAAATGTAGGACAAGGTATGCAATATCAACCAAATCAAAATGTAAACTATGTTCAAAACCCAAAAGGTGGCAATCCTATAATAAAGGTATTAGCAATAATTGGAGGATTTATTATTGGTATCATAGTTTTAGCTTTTGTAATTATAGCTATAGTTTCAGCTAATTCAAATAAATTAGTTTGTAAGTCAGATGATGCAAGTATAACAATAATGTATAATGATGATGAAATTACAGGATATACTGCTAAAGGAATGACTTATGATCTTGATGCACAAAAAACTTACGCTAAACAAGTTGGTGTTCAAGCTTATTTAGAAGAATTTAGTACATGGTTTAAAACTACAACTGCAGGTTCTTGTTCTGTAAAGGAAAAATAAAATTTTGGAAAAGTAGTAATAACGCTACTTTTTTTGATGGTATATATAATCTTTCTTATATGAATTATTGTGATCAAAAAAGTGGTAGACTTCTATAATTAGATTTAATGATAAGGTAACTTTTATAGTTTCTTTTTTTATATAAGGCATTAATAAAAGAGTCTAAATAATTAAACTCTTTCCCTATCATTCTTTTTTTTGTATAAATTTATTTTCTATTTCTTTTGGAGCATCAATTCCAAGTTTCTTACAGTTTTCAATAATACTTATAAGTTCCATATATATAATATAAAGGCTTATAAATACTGAAACAGAGTTTATGTTAAAGGCCATTCCCACAAAAACTCCAATAACTATATAGACAATTTCCGCTATTTTTTTTCCTATTCCATCACGCATTACTGATGATTTTATTGTTTTATTTTTCCAGGCAACATAATATCCTGTTATTATATCAGTAATCATTAAAATAAGAGGTAAAAGGACTAGCCAGTAGTCGTTTGAAAAATTTAAGTTCTGTAAAAAATCCATTATATCGTTCCTTCCTACTATATAATATACATATGAATATATAATCAGTTAATGGAAATGGCTATTCTTACCTCAAGATAAATGTTTTTATGTTTAATATAATAAAAAGTCCTATAAATTTCCTTATAGAACTTATTTTATTATGCTGCTTGGTTACATGCTCTTGAAATTGTTAGAGGTACATCAATGGTAGCACTGGAAGTATTAAATGAACTTAAGGTAGCATCTACAAATTCTGCTTTAACAGTTATTGATGAAGTTGCAGCAGTATTATTTGTATATTTTGCTAGATTAACAGCACCTGTTGAATTAATGGTATATTTAATTTCTCCACCACCTGTTACATTATATGTACAAGTAGCAGTAGTACCTGAAACTTCAACTTCACATGCATATGTACCAGTAGATGTAATATTACTTGCGGTTAAAGCCTCTAGTGTGGCATTAAAATCACCAATATTAGCAAATGTTACAGTATATGTAACGGAATCACCTGGTTTTGTAAATGTTGATGTAAGTGTTGCTTCAGGATAAACTGAAATATTATTCAATGTAGTGGCAGTTCCACTTGATGCGAAATTACCTGTTGCTCCACTTTCTGATTTTGTTATTTCTTTTATTCCGCAACCCCAAGTACCTTTGGTGGAAACAGTACCACCAATAGTTAAACTTGTAGAGAAAGCGGCATAGCCAACAGCCATAATTAGGACAACAGCGAGTAAACCGGTAATTAAG
>CAVHAY010000001.1:5250-5935 GCA_963634115.1 Clostridia bacterium
CTCATATATTTTCTCCTTTTCTTATTTTTTTAAATTATACTTGAGTTGCAGTAATTGTTCCTTTAATTTCTTTTGATTGATTTTCAGTTGAAGTAGTGCCTGTATAAGATGCTTTAACTGTTATAGTACAAGTATTACTTGCGGTGAAGGCTGCCGATTCATATGATGCACACTCATTAGTAACAAGCACTGTAATATTACCAGATGATTTAGGAGTGTCTGGGGTTAATGCTTCACCATCAAATGTAAATGAACTTGCTAAATTAGCACTTAAATTACCACCATTTGAAACGACTAATTTATACTCAACATAGTCTCCGGGTTGTTTTAGTGTTGGGGTTAAAGTTATTGATTGATAGTATCCATCCGCAAGGGCATTACTCCATGAATTTGTTGCTGCTGGAGTTGACGTAGCAGAACAATTAACTGTGGTATTTGAAAAACCATTATAACATGTTGAAGTTGCGTCAGTAAAACCTACTAACCAATTACCAGTAATGTCAGCTGTTCCTTTAATATTTAAACTAGTAGCAAATGCAGCATAGCCTACGGCCATAATTAATACAAGGGTTAAAAGTCCTCCTATTAAAATATTTTTATTGTTTGTTTGCATTGTTCATCCTTCCTTTCTACTTAGATAAGCTTTTCCCTATCTTTAATTAATTTGTATCATATATCAAAATTA
>CAVHAY010000001.1:5996-12285 GCA_963634115.1 Clostridia bacterium
AATGTAAATAGATTTTGTTAAAATTTACATAAAATATTATTTTTCACTTAAATTTTTATAATATTCAAATCTCTTCATTGCATTTTCTTTATTGGCATTTAAAAGTTCCAAGGCTTTGTCTTTATTAACGGCTTTCAGCATACTATAACGGGTTTGATTATTTAAAAATTCCTCATATAAATCAAAATTAGGATTACAATCTAAATGAAGAGTTCCATCATATCTAAATATTGGAAAATAACCAGAGGCAGTTGCCATTTTTTCCATATTTACACTATTTTGCATACCTCCCTTGATTCCATGTGATATACAAGGTGTATAGGCAATTATTATTGATGGTCCATTATGGGCTTCAGCCTCTTTGAAGGCATTTATAGTCTGCATCATATTAGCACCTAAACTTATTTGTGCCACATAAACATTTGGATAACTCATAGCTATACGTGCTAAATCTTTCATACTATTGTTTTTACCACTGCTGGCAAACTGGGCTACGGCTCCTTTTGGAGTGGCTTTGGAAGATTGCCCGCCGGTATTAGAATAAACCTGACTATTAAGCACTAATATGTTAATATTGTCTCCAGATGACATTACATGATCAATACCACCAAACCCAATATCATAAGCCCAGCCATCGCCTCCAATACACCAAATACTTGGTTTTATAATATAATTTTTAAGTTTTAAAAGGAATGGATGCTTATCATAATCTATTTTTTCATAAACTTCTTTTTGTACATCATAGCTATTATCATTTAGGTATTTATCAAATAATTCACATTTATTTTTTTCCATATACTCTATAATACGTCTTCTACTATTTTCATATCCTATTAACATGCCATATCCATATTCGGCATTATCTTCAAATAAACTATTAGCCCATGGAATACTATATGGTATATTAGGAATACTAGCACCATATATAGATGAGCACCCTGTTGCATTAGCAATAATAAGATTATCTCCAAATAATTGGGTTAATAATTTAATATAAGCTGTTTCTCCACAACCAGCACAAGCTCCATGGAAAGCAAACTTTGGCATGGTAAACTGAACATTTTTAATGGTATTTTTGGGTATATGTTTATCCTTAATATTTTTTACTAAGTAATTAAAATCATCATCTATTGCGAGTTTTTGAAATGTAAGGGCTTTATTACCAGACTTTCCTGGGCAAGTGTTTATACATACTCCGCAGCCTGTACAGTTTTCTTTAGATATACCAATTACAAAGTAATAATTGTTATCTAAAGTTTTGATACATTTTTCTTTAATACTTTCACTAGCGTTTTTATATTCCTCTTCTGATAATAAAAATGGTCTAATAACTCCATGAGGACACACCATGGAACACATTCCGCACTGGATACAGTTTTCACTTATATAGTTAGGCACTATATCACTAATGCCCCTACCCACAGCTTTAGTATTGTTAAAGGT
This sequence comes from Clostridia bacterium, assembly GCA_963634115.1. Taxonomy (GTDB): domain Bacteria; phylum Bacillota_I; class Bacilli_A; order RF39; family UBA660; genus Coprosoma. The sequence continues at coordinate 7,440 of CAVHAY010000001.1, forward strand.
ACCATCTATTACATCTGCGAAAGCTGATACTGCGAGTTTATTACCATCTCTATGTTTAATAATATCTAATATACCTTTTTCTTCAAAAGATAAATTGGTATAATTATTATCCAAAGTAATTTCTTTTAAATATAATGGTGCTTCTTTTATACCAAGAATATTATCTTTCACTATGTCGGTACTTTTCTTACCAAATTTATCTTTAATAAATTCTTTTAGATGTTCAATAGCGTTATCATAATCTATTAAATCTGTCACAAAGAAAATGGCACTTTCCATAATCATACTTATTTTGTTACCTAAATTACATTTACGAGCAAGTTCATAAGCGTTTATCATGTAAACTTTGACATTTTTTTCTTTTAAAACTTTTTTATATGGGCTTAGGTAAGCAATAAATTCTTCTTCTGTTTTGCTTGTATTAATAATTAATGTTCCATTGTTATTAATATTACTTATTGGATCAAAGTCTTGTAAATATGTATCTTTAGTAATAACTACAAGATGAGGATTTTGGACAAAATATGTTTGTTTTATAGGTTTATCACTAAATCTTAAATGGCAGACTGTAACACCACCTGATTTTTTGGAATCATATTCTGAATATTCCTGAACATAACTATTTGTGTAGTTACCAACCACTGAGGTAATAGATTTAGAAGCACTAACCATTCCATCACTACCAAAACCATATATTAAAAACTCTTTTGATGAAGAAATATTTATTTTTTCATACTCCAGACTCAAATTAGTAACATCATCTTTAATACCAATAGTAAAATTATTTTTAGGATTATCAAGCATATCATAAACTGCCTTTATCATCCCTGGAGTAGTGTCTTTACTAGATAAGCCATATCTACCCCCTACTACAGTAATATTATTTGATAAAGCATTTTTTATATCAAGATATAAAGGCTCTCCATTACTTCCAGCTTCTTTTGTTCTATCTAACACGGCGACTTTAGTAACTGTTTTAGGTAACTGATTAATCAAATGTTTTGGGCTAAAAGGTCTATATAAATGAACTTCTATAAGTCCTATTTCACCTTTTAAGTAATCAATAGTTTCTTTTATAGTTTCACATACTGATCCCATTGCTACAATAACTTTAGTGGCTATCTCACTTCCATAATAATTAAAAGGTTTATAATTAGTACCAGCCTTTTCATTTATTTTATTCATGTAGTAAATGGTATTGTCGACCGCAGCATCATAATATTTATTTCTAGCCTCAGTCATCTGAAAATAAATATCACCATTTTGATTAGTACCTCTTGTTACTGGATTATTAATATTAAGGGCTTTATTTCTGAATTTTTGTAAAGCAGTATTATCTATAAGGCCTTTATAATCATCATCTTCAAATATAGTTATTTTATTTTTTTCATGGCTTGTTCTAAAGCCATCAAAAAAATGCATAAAAGGAAGTGATGACTTTATAGCCGCTAAATGGGTAACTATTGCGAGATAATGAGCATCTTGAACTGATGAAGATGCAAGCATACAAAAACCTGTACTTCTAGTGGCATACACATCTTGATGATCTCCAAATATAGAAAGTCCGTGAGTTGCAAGTGTTCGTGCAGCGACATGCATAGTACAAGGAAGCATTTCTCCTGCAATCTTATACATATTAGGTATCATTAAAAGAAGACCTTGGCTGGCGGTATAAGTACTAGTGAGACTACCTGCCTGCAGGCTACCATGAACCATTCCTATGGCACCTGCTTCACTTTGCATTTCTACTACTTTGACGTTTGTACCAAAGATATTTTTTTTGCCATTATTACACCATCTATCAATTGCCTCTGGCATAGGACTTGAAGGGGTTATTGGATATATTCCTGCGACTTCGGTAAACATATATGATGCAAGTGCGCATGCTTCATTACCATCTACTGTTATTTGTTTCATGTTATACCTCCTATTTATCTTATAAAAATTGTACCACTTTAAATATTTAAAGTCTAGTAGTATTGACAACGTAAGAGAAACATAATATAATTATAGACGTGTGATTTTTTTATGTAGCGTTATTTTGAAAATTATAATGTGTTTATTTCCTAATGGGATTACCATGTAACTTATGCTACAGAGTGATGGTATTAGTTTAATACACCCTATAATTTGACAAAGTAACCTCTCACACTAGAGGGAGGAAAGAAAATGGCAAGATATACTGGGCCAGTATACAAAAAATCAAGAAGACTAGGTTTTTCGGTTTCTGAAACTGGTAAGGAACTTGCAAAAAAGCCTTATATTCCAGGAGAACATGGGCAAGCAAGAAGAAAAAAACTTTCTAACTATGGTATTCAATTACAAGAAAAACAAAAAGTTAGATTTATGTATGGACTAAATGAGAAACAATTCAGAAAAACTTTTGACAAAGCTGGTAAAATGAAAGGTGTTCATGGTGAAAATTTACTTAAGTTACTAGAAAGTCGTTTAGATAACTTAGTTTATCGTATTGGTTTTTCTACAACTAGAAGAGGTGCAAGACAACTTGTAAACCATGGACATGTTACTGTTAATGGTAGTAAAGTTAATATTCCATCTTATCAAGTTAAACCTGGAGATGTTATTAGTTTAATGGAAAATGATAAAGAACTTTCTATTGTAAAATCTTCATTAGAAGCATTACATAATAGAGTTGATTATATCACTTATGATGATAAGAAAATGGAAGCAACTTATGTTAGAATGCCTGAACGTAGTGAACTTAATGCTGATATTGATGAAGCATTAATTGTTGAATACTATAATAGATAAAAAATTGGAACAATTCCAATTTTTTTATTATACTTTATAAAGTTATTTTAATAATTTAAACATTTTGCTTTTATATACTTCTACTCCTGGTTGGTTAAATGGATTTATTCCAAGTAAATAACCACTTATACCACAAGCAAATTCGAAAAGATAAAATAATTGCCCTAAGTTAAATTCATCTTGTCTTGGTATATTAAATTTTAAATTAGGTACTCCTCCTTCTACATGAGCCGCGATAGTACTTTCCATAATACTTTTATTAATATAACTTAGACTTTTACCATCTAGATAATTTAAATCGGTAAGATCATATTGGACACTATCCATCATAATTTCTTTAGAATCATTTTCTATACTAATAATTGTTTCAAACATGTTACGCGAACCATCTTGTATAAATTGTCCTACGGAATGCAAATCAGCCGTAAAAAGAGCAAGAGCTGGGAATATACCTTTATGTTCTTTACCTTCAGATTCACCATATAATTGTTTCCACCATTCAGATGTAAAGTATAAGCTTGGTTCATAGCTAGCAAATATTTCTATACTTTTGTCATTGTTATATAGCAAATTACGAACCACAGCATACTGCATAGCCTCATTATTGTCAAAGGAATTATTAATCATGTTATTTCTGGCATATCTAGCACCTTCCATTATTTTATCAATATTGGCACCAGATACCGCAATTGGTAATAGTCCTACAGCTGTTAAAACTGAAAATCTACCACCTATATCATCTTTAATAACAAATGTCTCATAGTGTTCTTTATCTGCGAGTTTTTTTAAAGTTCCTTTTTCTCTATCTGTTGTAACAAAAATTCTTTTAGCAGCCTCCTTCTTGCCATACTTATCTTCTAATATTTTTTTAAATATCGCAAACGCTATCATAGGTTCGGTTGTTGTTCCAGATTTTGAAATTATATTAATAGAAAAATCTTTATCTTTAATAATACTTATTAGATCACTAACATACTTTGTAGAAACATTATTACCCACAAAATATATTTCTGGATTTTCATCACATGTTTGATTATAAAAACTATGATTCAAAAAAGTAATTGCTGCCTTAGCCCCAAGATAAGAGCCACCTATTCCAATTACTAGAAAAACTTTGCTAGTGTTTTTTATTTTTTGTACTGTCTTTTTTATTTTAACTAGTTCTTCTTTATCATAATTTTCTGGTAAATCAAGCCAACCCAAAAATTCATTGCCTTTTCCAGTTCTATCTAAAAGGGTTTTTTTAGCAATTATAGAACGTTTTATCATGTCCTCTAATTTATCTTCTTCTATAAATGGCATTGCATTTGAATAATCGAAAGTTATTTTATCCATTTTTATGCACTCCTTATATTGTAATTTGTTTCATTATATATAATTTATCAAGATTAGTCAATGAAAAAAGAGTTTGTGTTTATCATTTTAACATACTCTTTACCTTGCCTACATCTTCATTCATATTTTTTTCACTACACCCTGATAAAGCATGCTTAAGTAATATGGTTTCTTCTTTAGTAAATAAGTCATCTTTATTATTTTCTTCAGGTAATATTTCATTTTCGTCTATTACATCTTTAACATCTGATAACATTGATTTGAGCTCTAAATATTTTGTTTTTATCTGTTTAGTTTGACTCATCATATCACCTAGTTTTTGGTATTTTTCTATTGTTTCTTGTTGTTCTGTCTGATTATTATCTCTTATTTCACTAGCAAGTGGTAACTTGCTATTGTCAAACAATAAATTATTAAAACCAATGATTGTTTTTCCTCTTTTATCATATATTACAAAACTTGCATCTGATATATTGGCTTTTATAATACTAAATAAATCAGCAAATTCAGATACTTCAAATGTTATCTTTCCATCACTAAATATTTTATCCGAAGAAGTAACAGTAATGCTTGGAAAATTACCATTTTCAAACCAAATAGCGCATTGATTACCAGTTAGTGATAATTTATTAATTAATGATTCTAATGAGTTTAAATTATTCAAACAAATTTGATATGCATTATTTTTATCATCAACCAATTCAATATTATTTAGTATCCTATTCATAGGTATATAAAC
>CAVHAY010000002.1:0-1416 GCA_963634115.1 Clostridia bacterium
CTCATATACTTATTTAGGAGATGATAGAATGAAAAAACTAGTTCCATTTAAAAAAGATATACCATTTGATACTATGATATCAGAAATTAATAGTATATCATTAGAACATGTTGTAGATAAAAAAAGTGATAATCTAATAATAGGTAAATTTATTATAAGTGGTGATTATAAAATGACCCCTTCAACCAAAGTATTAGATAAATTTGAATATGAATTACCATTTAATATTAATGTAGATAAGAAATATGATATAGATACATCATCTGTAGATATTAGTGATTTTTATTATGAAATTATTAATAATAAAACATTATCAGTTAATATTGAACTTACTGTAAATGATGTTATAGAAAGATTAGTAGAAGATGAAAGAGAAGATAGTGATAAAAGTGATAATTTAGAAATAGAAGATACTCAAAAAATAGTTAAAACCGAAGAACATGAATCTAATATTCAAGAACTTTCTACAAATAATGATAAAGAAAATACAGAAGAAATAGAAAATATAAAAGATGATAATAAAACTAATGAAGAGGAAAGACAAGAAAATGTAATAGAAGATGATAAAAACAATAAAGAAAATGTTAGTGCAAATACTGTTCAATCAATATTTGGTGCCCTAGATGAAAATGAATCATTTGTAACTTATAAAGTTCATGTTGTTACTGAAAATGATACGATAGAATCTATCAGTGCCTTATATAATGTTACAAGAGATGCTTTAAAAGATTACAATAATCTTGATGATGTAAAAATAGGAACTAAGATGATTATTCCGGCACTTATTAAGACCAATGAAAATCAATAGAGCTTTAAAAAAATACTCACTTGTTCCAATAGAATATTTAAAAATAGGTAGTATTTATATCATAAATACAAAGAAAGGTAAATATGTTTTTAAAAATGAAGCTATAAATCAAAATATTTATAATTATCTTAAATCAAGAAATTTTGATTATATACCCAAAATAGTCAGTAATTCTGCTGAACCTTTTTTCATTCGTAAATATGAAGAAAACTATGATATTCCAAGGGAACAGAAAATGACTGATCTTATAAATATTATTGCCCTTTTACATAATAAAACAACTCATTACAAAGAAGTAGATAGTAGTTATTATGATGAACTTTATAGAGATTTAGATGGTAATATTGAATATCTTTATACATATTATACTGATCTTATAACTATAATAGAAACCAAAGTATATATGAGTCCTAGTGAATATACTCTTGCTAGAAATATTACTATTATATATGATACTTTAGATACTTGCCGTAATTTATTAGAAAAATGGAAAGAAAAAACCAAAGATAAACAAAAAATTAGAAATGTCATTTTACATAATAATTTAAAACTAGATCATTTTATTACAAATAATAATCCTTATTTAATAAGTTGGTCTAAATCTAAAG
>CAVHAY010000002.1:1426-2755 GCA_963634115.1 Clostridia bacterium
CCTGTTTTTGATCTTTATAAACTATATAAAAATCATGGATTAGATTATAACTTTGAAGAATTGTTTAAACTTTATGAAAAACATTATCCTTTAAAAGAAGAAGAAAGATATTTACTTTATATATTAATTTCCTTACCAGATATAGTAGAACTGAAAGATGATATATATATTCAAACTAAAAATATAACACGTTTTATTGCCAGTATATATAAGACAAAACAAATTATAGAAAAAACATAATAAAAGATAAAAATACTAGTATTAAAAATATCATAAGTAAAATTAAATTAAGTCTAGTTAAAATAAATAAAGAAATAATAACTTGATAAAATAATAAAATAGAACTAATTCCGCCAATTATAAGCCATTTACCACGTCCACATAACCAAAATTTTCGCATAGTATCACCTATAAATATACTATTCCACTAAATAGTCGCAAACTAGTACTTGCGTCTATTTTTCTTGCTTATAATAAAAAAATATTATATAATTACCATAGAAAGTGTGAATGTTATGAATAATAAGGGATTTATCGCATCATCTTTGCTTTATGGTTTGCTTGTAATATTTTTAGTAGTAATGCTTAGTACAATTGCTGTTCTGGCAAATAAAAAATTAAGTTCCGACAAACTAAAAGAAACCGCTATTGATGATATTAGTGATGATTATAGTTCTGTAAATTTAATTCATGTTTGGTATGATAGCTATTATGCACCATATTTAAACAATAATACTATAGTCTGGAAAGATGCTATATCGGGGGATGCTGCGACATTAAATGGTTTTACCTCAAGAACAGAATATAGTAAAGGAATTACTTTTGATCCAAGTAAAAGCATACTCGCGGGTAATGTAACATTAGGAAATATTGTTTCAAAAGATACTAATTTTTCAATTTCAACCTATCTAAATATAGATAATCCACCTTGTGAATCTGATTCTTGTATGTTATTTAGATTTGGAGATATTACCTGTAGTTTTATACGTGTAGACAATTCTATAAATGACTATGATTTAGAATTATGTTATCCTAAAATAATAAACATTTCTCTAAATAGTAATGAACCATCAGTATCTTGTATTGATGTTTCCGCAAATGATTTTTATAATGATACAAATGATCCTGTAACTCTTACTATGATATTTCAAAGTGGAGCTATCAGAACATTTGTAGATAATAAACAAGTAAATAATCCAAGTGATATTAGTGTAGCTGGCGGAGTATTAGATACCAGTAGTAACTATCCACTTACTATAGGTAATGGTTTTATGGGAACTATTTATAATTTTATTATATATAAAGGTATCCTTTCAGATGATGATGTAG
>CAVHAY010000003.1:0-2025 GCA_963634115.1 Clostridia bacterium
AATAAAAATAGGAGGCTTATATATGAACATGTTAAAAAGATATGAAAATATGGAAAAATTAATGCCATGGAATACAAAAAAGATGGTATTAAATTTAAAACCATATGTTAAATTTGAAGGAGATAATCTTGTTTACTCTAAAGAATATTTTTATAAAGGTGAGGTTAAAAAAGCTTATTATTCTCTTGATTTAAAAACTTTTAATACTAAAAAGGTAAAAAAAGATTTTAAATTTGAAAAAGAAGAGTATCATGAAGGTTTGACAGAAAAGAAGTATAGTCCTAATAAAGAATATGCAATATTTGTTAAAGATTACAATGTTTTTGTAGAAACAAAAAAAGGTGTATTTCAAATCACAAAAGACGGATCTAAAGAAAATACTTATGCAAGAATGCCATATCAAAGAGTATTTTATAATAAGTACTTAAAAAATAATGAAGTTTGTTCAGCTATTTTTTCAAGTGATTCAAAATATGTACTATTTGTAAATACAAAGAGTGAGAACGTTAAAACATTAACAGTTACACAAAATTTTAATAAAGATTCTTTTGAACCGTTTAGACCTGTAACTTACGAATATGAAGATCATTTTATTTTTGAAAATGCGAGTTTCATTTCTAAGTTATTAGTCTTAGAATTAGATACATTAGAATTAAAAGAATTAGGCAAGAGTTTCGATAATATGATTGTACCTGAATTCTCTATAATGTTTGATAAAGAAAATAAAGGTGTTTATCATATGTATGAGAATAGAAAAAAAAAAAAAAAAGAATTATTTTATTCTTCGTTAGATGACCTAAGTACTAAATTATGCGCATATGAAACAACTGATACTTTTTTCTTTGATGAATCAATGACAGGTCCTGTTAGTCCTAAGTTTAGAGGTGCATATTATTTATGTAATGATGATATTATATTTTGGAGTAACAAAGAAGATAACGGCGCTTTATATTTTATTGATAAAGACACTAAGACTTTAGGAAGAAGGATTACTGATTTAGCATATTATGTTACACAAATATTAAATGTTGATGAAAAAAATCAGAAAATTTATTTTGTGGCTTCTAAATTTAGTGATTTTAGTGAACCATACTATAATGCACTTTGTTCAATTAAATTTGATGGTTCAGAATTTTGTCGTTTAACAAATGAAGATTGTATGCATAATTTTGTCTTAAGCAACGATTCTAAATTTTTTGTAGATACGTATTCAAATGTTTATACGGCTCCAAAAACGGTTTTAAGAAGTACAGATTTAACTATTAATAATGATATTGTAGAAGCTGATATATCTAAATTATTAAAAAATGGTTATATTATGCCTAAACCATTTAAAGTATTCAATAAAGAAATAAATGATTATTTATATGGAATTATTGTTTTACCTGATAACTATAATCCAAATAAAAAATATCCTGTAATAGATTATGTTTACGGTGGAATGCAAATTGTAAACACTCCTAAATCATTTAGTGCATACGGTGATATTGAAGGGCGTGAATGTTTTGGTGGTCTTGAAGGTTTTGCAAAACTTGGTTTTATTGGCGTTGTTATTGACGGGCCCGGTACTCCTTTTAGAGGTAAAAAGTTCCATGATATAAGCTATCAACATATGGGCGATTGTTCGGGTCTGTTCTATCATCCTTCTGTAATAGAAGAATTATCTAAAACTTATACAGGAATTGATTTAACTCGAGTTGGAATTTGGGGGAACAGTGCAGGTGGTTATGCGACTGTAAGAGCGTTATCGCTAAGACCTGATTTTTATAAAGTAGGAGTATCAAGTGCTGGGGACCATGATAATCAAATTTATAGTGCTTCATGGGCAGAAAGATTTAACGGCCCTTATGATAAAAACATTTATAAAAAACAAGATAGCGCGAGAATTATAAATGGTTTAGAAGGAAAATTATTATTAGTTCATGGTTTACTTGATGATAACGTAAATCCAAGTCAAACATTTAGACTTATTGAATTTTTAGAAAAAGCTAATAAGGATTATGATTTTATAGTCCTACCTGACAC
>CAVHAY010000004.1:0-5012 GCA_963634115.1 Clostridia bacterium
CTCCTACATTAAACATATGTGATACTATTATGTTTTGATCACTACTATCTAAACTATTATACCAGTCATTATTTAGGTACGTATTTAAAGAGGCCTCTGAATCTGGAAGATCAAGAAGAGTTCCTCCTACATTTATTGGCATTTTAGTCACATTATTTCCTGATGAGTCAAGTGTTGTATCCATGCTTCCCCATACGTTACAGCCATATTGACTATTACAATAATAATCAACGTTATTATAATATCTATCACCTTCAGCATCAAAAGCCATATCTCCAATACTACTATTTTTTATTATTTTGAGCGTTCCATCTGATTCTACTGATATTATTCTATATGTACCAGAGTCCAATGTAATATAGTTATTAGGGTTGGCTCCTTTATAAACATATCTACCTGTTTCAGTAGAGTCTGCATATAGTCCGTCTCCTGTTGTTACTATAGAATCATTAATTCCTCGATTAGCAATTTTAGCATTAACACAAGTAGTATTAAGTTCATCTATTGCGTCTTGGACATTAGTAGATTTCATATTATCATTACTAAATGATACCTTACCACTATCTATTAAAGTTGCGGCATATACGACACTTAAACCTCCAAATAAAATAGCTCCAACTATAAAACCTAGTATATTATTTTTAATTATAGTTTTTATTTTCTTCATATAAGGTACTTTCTCCTTCCAATATTATCGTATAACTGTATGTTATACGATAGTATTAGAGGGGTAACACTCAAAAATATTACTTTTCAAGTAATAAAAAAATTTAAGATATATACGTTTTCCTATTAAAATAGGCAAAAAACTATCGTATAACATACAGTTATACGATAGTTTTAGATTAAAATTAGAATAGATATTAAACATTTCAGATAAAAGTAATGCCTTAAATATCTTATCACCATAATGATATCATGTTATATAGAAATAATGCAAGTAAATTATTTATATTTCATAAAAAATAAAGAACCAAGGTATTACCTTGATTCCACAATTAATTTAATAGCAGTTCTTTCTTCACCCTCAATAACGATATCAGTAAAAGCAGGAATACATATTAAATTTTTCCCACTAGGTGCCACAAATCCTCTTGCAATTGCAATTGCTTTAATTGCTTGATTAAGTGCTCCAGCACCTATCGCCTGCATTTCTACCGTACCTTTTTCCCTAAATACATTCGCCAGTGCACCAGCTACGGAATTAGGATTAGATTTAGCTCTTACTTTTAATATTTCCATATTTTTTTATTCTCCTTTACAGTTTAATTATATGAATACTGTAATCATTTAGAACAAAAATATATTTAACTTAATATAATTTAATACTTATTTTTTCACATTATTTAATAGATAAATTCATCTTGTCTTTAAGCATATGCAAAATTTTATTATTTTGTTTATCTAAAGACTCTATAATTTTTCTGTTTACACTTACAAGCTTAAGCCAAGCTTCCGCCTCTTCATCATCAATATAAGAAGTTTTAGGTAAATTTTTCATAGCCAGTTCAAGACTTTTTTCTCTACTAAGAAAATCATCTAAATATTCTATACATTGGTAAGTATAATCAATTCTATGACTTCTTTCGACCTCACTAAAACTAGTATTGTCTCTTTGAGAACTTCGCATTTCAATTTCATCCATTGTAAGTTCAGCATCAAATTTTAACCCTAAAGCATGAATTTTTTTAATTAAACCATATCGCATATCATCAGAAAGCATAGATAAATTACTACTCAAAACATCATTAACAGAATATAAACCATACTCCGTAGGGAGCCAAACACCAATAGATTTAAGATCATCATTTAATCTAATATTCTTATTTTTTGTCATAAATTATCTCTCCCCTATCAGCAAAATTATATCATACCAAAAGCCAAATAACAAACCAAAATTTATTAATTTCTTATCTAGCCTTACCAAAAGACATCTCTTTATTTGCATTATAGGAAAAAGCATCAAGTTTTTCTCTAAGTTCACTTTCCACAAAAATCATCTTATTCATAAGTTCCTTAATATCTTGTATCTTTAAATATTGTGAATACTTTCTTATAATTTTATCCCTATATCTAACGACATCTTCAAGTACTAAAGCAACATCTGATGAATCTGTTTCATCCTCATCATTAAGTATAAGTACCAAAAAATTCAAATAATCATTAATTTGATGAATAATCTTCTTTTTAATAACATTTTCTATCAAGTGTGGTTTCACAAGTAAAACATTATCTACTTTTACTCCATCATACTTTATTTTATTTTTAGGCTTTACCTTAAACCCAAAAATTTTAGTCGAATCAATATAAATAACTTCCTTATCATCATTTTTTTGACATACATAAGTTTTCAAATCTTCATCAACTCTTTTCTAACAAATCTGGTCTTCTCTCTTTAGTTTTTCGTAAAGCCTCTTCATTTCTAAACTTTTCAATATTAGCGTGATGTCCAGATAAAAGTACTTCTGGTACTTTCATACCTCTAAAATCAATTGGCTTAGTATATACAGGATAATCAAGTAAATTATCATTAAAAGACTCCTTTAAATGTGATTCCTTTTCAATTACTCCATCTATCAAACGAACAACACTATCCGTAATAGCCATACTTGCAATTTCACCACCAGTTAATATAAAATCACCAATACTAATTTCTATATCCGCCAAAGAAAGAATACGTTCATCAAAACCTTCATAATGGCCACATATAATTATTATATGTTTTTCTAAAGATAAATCATAAGCTATTTTTTGTTTATAAGGTACTCCCTGTGGCGTCATAATAATCACCTTAGTGTTATCATCTCGTAGATCTTCAACTGCATCAAAGATAGGTTGACACATAAGAACCATACCCTTACCACCACCATAGCCATAATCATCTACTCTTTTATGGGGATCTTTACTATAATCTCTTATATCATGAATGTTTATTTTTACGCATTTTTTCTCTATCGCCCTTTTAATAATTGATGTATTTAAAAAGCCATCAAACATACTCGGAAAAATCGTTAAAATATCAATTTGCATCAATTAATCCCTCAATCCCAGTAAGTTCTATTTTTTTTATCGTAGCCCTTTTAACAAATTCATCAACATAAGGTATCAATATATCTTGCTTTCCATTATATATTACCATTAATTTCTGCATTTTACCTTTTTGTATTTGCTTCAAAACACCAATATTCTTACCATTAAAATAAACATTAACTCCAACAAGTTCATCATCTAATATACTAGGAAACTCATAATCATTCTTATTTATACAAACATCAAAACCTTTATATTTTAAAACATCATTTATATTATTTATACCATCAAATGTTACCATATCATAACACTTATGCACCCTATATGAAGTAATTACCAGTTTTTCATTATTGATATATACCTTACTACCCTTTTTAAAAACAATATCCTTATAATCAAAATCAGAAAGTATCCTAACCTCACCCTTTATACCATGGGTATTTACCACCTTACCTATCTTAAGCATTAAATCACCTACTCATTTCATATAAAATAATACTTGTCGCCACCGCAACATTTAAACTTTCACAAGCCTTATTCATTTCAATATAAAGATAATCATCACACATATCTAAAACATCTTTATTAACGCCATTGCCTTCGTTACCCATTATTATAACAAACTTCTTCGGTTTTGAAACATTTTTTATTGATTTTGAAAAATTTATCTTAGTACCAAAAATTTTATAATCCATATTTTTTAATTTATTTATTATAACAGTAACATCAGATATCACAATATTTATATGAAATAGCATACCTTGAGATGCCCTAATAACCTTAGAACTATATATATCAGCACACTTTGGACTTAAAATAATTGTTTCTATATTAAAAGCCACTGCACTTCTTATAATAGTACCTAAATTCCCAGGATCTTGAATATCATCTAAAATTAAAACATTACCCTTAATAAAATCATTCACCTTCTTTTTACACACACCCATAATCTTATAAGGTGTTTCCAAAGAAGATAATTCCTGCATAATTTCTAAAGAAACATAGAAAATAGGAACATTAACTTCACACTCCGCATTTTCCAGTAACAGCACCTCTTTTAAATATCCAGACTTCATTGCTTCCTCAACCAAATGCTCGCCCTCTACTAAAAATAGTCCTGTTTGATCTCTGTATTTTTTTTGTTTTAATTTCTTCAAATCTTTGATCTTTGGATTATTTAAAGATGTATAATACATACAAATCACCTACAATAATTATACACCAAAAAAAGGCCTTATGTCCATAAAACCTTATCCCTCGCATACCTCATTATAAGCATATGAATACGCTGTACCATCAAAAGAAACATTGACAAAATTATCATCACCTATAACACTTTTATCTTTAATATCTTTAAATTCTTGCATATCCAAAAAGCCATCATTCTTAAGCGTTTTCAAAGTAATCTCACAGCAAAAAGAATTATCAAGGCACTTACCATTCTCATCTACAGCAAGACACATACATTCTTCAAAATTACTATCTTCAGCCTTCTTTTGCATAGAGAAAGCATTGGCCACAACATATTCTTTCGCAGCATCTACAAACAAATTCTTCTGATCCTCCGAAAGTTCCATTCTATTTTCACTTATTGTCCCAGAAATAACTGGAGTTATCAAAACCGCAATTATTCCTAAAATAACTATTACTCCAAGAAGTTCAACCAAAGTAAATGCTTTCCTCATTCTATCACCTATCATAATTATATGGTAGAGAAAGTTTTTAGTCAAGGCTTTGATTATTCCATTTAAAATTTATAATTTCATTACTGCTTGCTTTCACATATAATTTTATATAATTATGTATTAGACATAAACGTAACTAAATTCTCTATTGAATTTTTTTTAAGTTCATACGATGGATGAACATATAACTTAAGCGTTATCTCTATAGATGCATGTCCAAGTAATTCACTAAGCGTTTTTATATCCATTTTAGATTCAATAGATCTAGTTGAAAAAGTATGACGTGTTGTATGAAAT
>CAVHAY010000004.1:5022-10829 GCA_963634115.1 Clostridia bacterium
GTTCTATAATAAAAACTTTGAAATAATCTAGGATCGTATTTCTTTTCACTACCAGATAAAATATAATCTTTATCTTCCCCTCTAAAAGCCCTCAAGTAACTAACTAAAAAAGATGGAAATGGAATAGTACGACTCGATTTATCACTTTTTGGACTACTTGCTATAAGTACTGTTTTAGAAGAAATATTTTTATTAGTATTTCTAATTCTTACTATCGTCCTTTTTACCGTTAAAGAATTATTCCCAAAATCAATATCCTTCCATTTTAAACCACTTACTTCCCCAACTCGAAGTCCTGTATAAAGACAAAGCAAAAGACATACTTTTCTTACATTAAGCTTAGTTGTCAGCATATTTTCTAAAACCGTCTGTTGGCTCCTAGTAAGTATAATTATCGGTTTTTGAGTAGTTTTAAACTTAATGCTTTTTAAATTAGGATAATTATAAAGATATTTTTTATCATAAGCATAATCTATCGTAGCTTTAATTATATACATTAATTTCTTTTGTGTTGAAATAGCTACTTTTCTTTTACAAAGCTCTTCAAAAAAAATTTCTACCATCTCCTTAACCAAATTGTTTATTAATATCTCTCCTATATTTTCATCCAAGTAATTTTTCATCATATTCTCATAATTAAGAATAGACTGTTTTTTTATATTGGTTTTTGACTTTAACCATATTCTTGATACTTCCTTAAAAGTATACTCCATAAATACATACCTCTCTTTACTATAAATACCTATGCCCCATATTTATCTATTTAAAAGCGATTGTATCTTATTATTTACCACCCCCCAAAAACATGTAAATACAAAAAAAAACAAGTTTTTAGACTTGTAATTTTTTATTACATAATTACTTTTATCCCGTTTTTGATATTTTGTCTAGTCTTTCATCTAATTTTTGAATCAAAAGATAAATATCCTCTATATTTTTTATCTTAATACCACTGGCAAATTTATGACCTCCACCGCCAAAATCTTCAGCAATATCATTAATAACCATATTTCTAGATCTAATAGATACCCTATAATAATTATTAATTTCATCATACGTTGCCGTACACCAAATAAGCATCTCTTTAACAAAATTAAAATCATTTATCATATTCCCAGGTACTGCCGAATCAACACCATATTCATTTAACTTATCTGCATCAATTATAATATAACCAACACCATGCTCCGTAAGTGTAAAATGACTAGATATATACCCTAGAAAAATAATTTCCTTAAATGTTCTTTCATATAAATTATTATAAATACTAGTAATATTTAAATCAAAAGTCATCAAATAAGATGCTACATCAAAAGCATTTACAGAAGTAGAAGAAAACATAAACCTATTTGTATCTGAAACAAGGCCAATATATAATTTTTCAGCTGCAGCCTTATTCATTTTTAATCTAGTATTCAAAGTAAGATTAATAACCATCTCAGATGCCGAAGTTGCCTTATCTTCTATCCATTCAAGTTCACACATCTTTTCCATAAAAGGATGATGATCTATCTTTATAGAATTTTTAAAGTCTAAAGGATTTACTCCATCTACTCTTTTAGCATTAGGTGTATCCGTAATAATAAGTAAAGCATCTTTCATTGTTTCGTCATATTTATCTAATAATCCCATATATTTAAATTTATTTGCCGAAACTCCAATAACATAAACTTCTTTTTTGGGAAACGTATTTTTTATTATTTCCTTAAGTCCAATAGAACTACCAAGAGCATCAGGATCAGGTCCTATATGTCTTGCAATAACTATTTTATTGGCCTTTTTTATTTTTTTGTATATCTTTTTATATATAGACATAACTATCACCAATTTCTATTTTATAAGGTTATAAGTCTCCCTTGCAATTACAATTTCCTCATCAGTTGGCACCACATACACTGGTAATGAAGAATCATCAGTAGTTATTATGCCACTATTTATCTCTGAAAATTTAGAAATTTTCGCATTTTTTTCATTATCAATCTTAATACCAAGTTTAGATAAACCATCTAAAACACTTGCTCTAAAATGGTCAGAATTTTCTCCTACACCACCACACATCACAATAGCATCTACCTTGTCCATTGTAATAAAATAAGAACCAATATAAGATATAATACGATTTATATACATCTTATTAGCCAAAATAGCCTTTTTATCACCTTTATCCATAAGCTTTTTTAAATCTCTATTATCTGACGAACCAGCACGAATACCTTCTAAACCACTTTTAGTATTTAATATATTATCAATTTCTTGAATAGAAAGTCCACTTACCTCTACAAGGTATGGAATAATACTATAATCAATAGTTCCACATCTAGTTCCCATCATAACTCCCGCATTAGCAGTAAAGCCCATAGAAGTATTAACCGATTTACTAGATTGTACTGCCGTTATACTTGCACCACTACCAATATGACAAATAATTAAATTAACTTTACGTCCAAAAATTTTTTCCATATAATTAGTAATATATGTACAACTAATACCATGAAAACCAAACTTTCTAATTTGATATTTTTCATACCATTCATAAGGAATAGCATAAAGGTAATTCTCTTGTGGAATCGTATGGTGAAAAGCCGTATCAAATATTAAAATTTGTTTAATCTGCGGAGCAACCTCTTTAAAAGCATTTATTCCCGCAATATGTCCAGGCATATGCACTAAAGAAAGCACAGTAGCTTTTTTAAGCCTTTCTATCTCATCATCATCTACTAAAGTAGGTTTATACTTACCAGCACCATTTACTATTCTGTGCCCTACAGCTTTTATCTCATCAATAGATTTTATAATATTATTTTCTATTAAAGCATGCATCAAAACATCAACCGCATCATTATGATTTTTAAGATCCTTTTGATATTCTTTAGTATTACCATCAATAATTATTTTATAAGTACTTTTACCCCCTATTTTCTCTATATAGCCGTATACAAGTTCTTCTTCAGATGGCATATTATATAATTTAAATTTAAGTGAAGAACTCCCAGCATTTACTGATAAAATTTTCATATTATTCCTCCATATCTTTACAACACATATTATACAATAAAAATTCAAAAAAAACAAAAATTTTTCTATTAATCAAATATTATGTAACAGTTTAATATTATAATTTGCACAAAAAAGCATTCAATCACCTATGGATTAAATACTTTTTATAGTTCCAAAAATAAATTCTAATTTCTTTCTAAACTTCCTAATTTTTTAGTTTTATTTTTTCTCATATTATCTATAAAAGCATCAAATTCATTATCAACATAACTGACAATAGCCTTATTAACAATAATCTTAAAAGTAGGTATATTGTTTTTATTCAAAGCCTCTAAAATATCCTTAACAATATCAGGAGTAATATTTACAGTATCCCCGTTTGAACTCATCTTCATAATAGTTATTGATGGTTTTCCTTTTTTCATACCAAAATATTTTTTCATATCAAATTCTTTAAACCAAGAAACATCATATCCAAATTTAAAACCTAAAAATTTATTACAAAAACTAACAATATTAAAATATTCAATTAAATTATTTCCCACTATATATTCATAAATATCAGAAATAGAATTACCCAGCATAGAAGTTTTATTCGCGAACATAATCTTATCATCATCCGATAAAACACTACCAGACAAATCTAAACCTTTAATAGCATCTAAAAATGTTTCAATATCACTATCAATATTTTCCCAAAATTTAGCTTCTACCATTTGAAGATTATAATTAATTTCCTGTAAAACCCCATTTTTTTCAAAATAATCAAGTAAATTCATCACATTTGTTGGTACTTCATCATACTTATAACAAACATTTTTTATCGATAAACTATTAAATAATAAATCCATAACAATTTTAGTTTCTTTTGATAAACCTTTTTTATCTTGTAAATTATAATACATAGCAAACGTTCTAAATTTATGTGGAATATTATCCAAAATAAAATCATTATCATCTTTTTTTATATTATAATAAGTATCCACAACATTACTATTTAATAAATGTGCACATGTAATAAAATCATTTGTCCTGCATAAATATTTAATAACTAAATCATCATCCACCCACTGAGCAGGCTCACCATACCATTTTAAACAATGGTTAGAAGTACATAAATAACTAAGTACCTCATCCTTATTTTTAAACATATATATCATCCCCCTAAGCAATGACACATATTATAGCACATTTTATAAAAAAAGCAAATTAAAAGGCGTCTTACTTTAAAACGTCTAATAATTCAGCTTTTTTCATAGTAGAATATCCTTCTATCTTTCTCTCTTTAGCTATTTTTTTAAGTTCTGCGACAGTTAATTTTGAAATATCTTCTTTGACTTCTTTTGCTTTCACTTCTTTTCTAGTTGTCTTTTTTTCTTCCTTTTTTTCAGTTGTTTGTACACTTGAAACCTGTTTATACTCTTTACCTTCTAATGCTGCTTTAGCAACATTAACTAAATTAGTAAATGCAGCTTCATCATTAATGGCAATCTCTGAAAGCATTTTTCTATTAATATCAACATCTGCTTTAGATAAACCATTAATAAATCTTGAATAAGAAATATCATTTTGTCTACAAGCAGCATTAATTCTTGTAATCCATAATTTTCTAAAATCTCTCTTTTTAGTTCTTCTGTCTCTGTAAGCATACATCAAAGAATGTCTTACTTGTTCCTTAGCAGTTTTATAAAGTCTATGTTTACTTCCAAAATAACCTTTGGCTTGTTTTAAAGCCTTTTTATGTCTAGCACGTGAAATAGTTCCACCTTTAACTCTTGTCATTTATAATTCCTCCTATTTATTAATTAAATCTTTAATTCTTTTCATATCAGTATTATGTAATTCTGATTCATGATGTCTTCTTCTTCTTGAAGCATTACTTTTATGTGTTAATTTATGGTTTTTATTAGCAGGTTGATATTTAACACTGCCACCTTTTCTAACTTTAATAACCTTGCTTAAACCCTTGTGAGTTTTATTTTTTACCTTGTTAGCCATATTATTTCCTCCTATTTTCCTTTAATTGGTGTAAGTATCATAGTCATAAAACGTCCATCTAATTTAGGTTGTTGTTCGATTGTAGAAAAATCTTTCACAGCATCCGCAAACCTAAGCAAAACATCTTTACCCAAATATGTATGAGCCATTTCTCTTCCTCTAAAACGAATTGACACCTTAACCTTATGTCCTTTTTTTAAATATTTAGACGCATTATTAACCCTCGTATTAAAATCATGAACATCAATAGAAACAGATAATCTATATTCTTTCATTTCCAAATTAGATTCTCTTTGTTTTTTTAGATTTTCTTTCTGTCTTTTTTTATTTTCATATTTAAAACGATTATAATCCATAATTTTACAAACTGGTGGTTTTCCTTTTGGATTCATCAAAACTAAATCAAATCCAGCATAAGACGCTAAAGTAAGTGCATCTTTAATCTCTTTAACACCTAATTGTTCACCATTAGGACCTATTACCATCACTTCTTTAGCGCGAATTTGTTCATTAATAAACAAATCTTTAGTTCTATTGTTTGTACTTGCGATACTCGCCACCTCCATTAAAAGAGTGAATACATTACGTATCCACTTCACCTAAAAAATATGCATATAAACTTGCTATCTCTCTGGCATTTACCCATTACTATTTGTAATCAGGTGAGAAGTGGATACTTCTTCTTTCCTCTTTTTTACGTATTTGATTATATATATTTATTTTATGTTTGTCAAGCCTTTTCAGAACAAAACCATATCTATTAAGCATATTTATGTAAAAAAAATATATTTTTCTACATTTATCCATAACCT
>CAVHAY010000005.1:0-3338 GCA_963634115.1 Clostridia bacterium
TACATATAATATGTATTAGGCACTAAAGACTTACTATCTTTTACATTATCAAAATCTTCCCATTTAGCAGCATTTTTATTATTACTATAATAAAATTTAATATCAGTATAACTATCTTCAGATGTAATAGAAGGTTTAGCTAAATTACCGCCATAAGTATAAGAATTCATCTTCACCTTAGCAGTATTACCATCTGTAGTTATCTCTTCTTTATTGACAAAATCAAAAGAAAATTTTTTACCACTTGTTTTAGATACCTTTACACATTGATCTTTAAACTTATCACGTTTCTCATTCGTAATATCAAGATACCCAGCTTCAGTCAAATCTATAATAGTACTACTATCACTAGATGTTTTATTTACACATAATAATATATAACCATTATTATTAATATCATCCGCATAATCAGATGCATATTCTTTCGCAGCCATTTTAATACTATTTAAAGTATTTTCATCAGCCTTTATACTAGCTTTTTTTATATAAGTAGTTACATTTGGAATAATAATTAAAGCCAGTAAAGTAATAAGTACCATTACACCTAAAAGTTCTATTAAAGTAAAAGCCTTACTTTTCATATAAATTATCCTCAATTCTCATAAGTCTATTATATTTAGCAATTCTATCTGTTCTAGATAATGAACCAGTTTTAATTTGTCCTGTTGATAAACCAACCGCAAGATCTGCAATTATAGTATCTTCTGTTTCACCACTCCTATGAGAAATAATAGTATGATAGTTATTTTCTTTAGCTAAATTTATTGTTTTTATAGTCTCAGTTATTGTACCTATTTGATTTACTTTAATTAAAATTGCATTACCAGCATTCATTTCAATACCCTTATTTAAATATTTTGCATTTGTTACAAATAAGTCATCACCAACTAATTGAATTTTATCACCTAATTTTTCAGTAATTAATTTAAAACCATACCAGTCATTTTCATCTACTGGATCTTCAATTGAAACAATTGGATACTTTTCTATTAATTGAGTATAATAATTAATTAATTCTTCTGTCGTAAAACATTTATTTTGCATATAATATTTACCATTTTTACAAAACTCAGAAGCCGCCGCATCAATAGCTATATTAACATCTTTACCAGGTATATATCCCGCAAGTGATATAGCTTCTACAATTACATCTAAAGCTTCACTATCAGATGAAATTGCGGGCGCAAAACCCCCTTCATCTCCAACATTAGTATTATAACCCTTTGATTTTAAGACTTTTTTTAAAGCATGGAAAACTTCACTACCCATTCGTATTTTCTCTTTCATAAGAGAGTTTACTGGTATAATCATAAATTCTTGAAATTCAAGATCATTATCAGCATGTACACCACCATTTAAAATATTCATCATTGCTACAGGCAAAGTTTGACCCCCTAAATATTCATAAAGTTCTTTACCTGTATCTAAAGCACTAGCCTTTAAATAAGCCATAGAAACTGCTAAAATAGCATTTGCGCCAAGCTTACTTTTATTATCAGTTCCATCAAGCATAATCATAATATTATCAATATCTTCTTGTTTTCCTGTATCAAATCCTATCAAAGACTCTTTAATTATCTTATTTATATTATGAACTGCTTTAAGTACTCCCATTCCCATATATCTAGTACCACCATCACGTAACTCTATAGCCTCCCTACTACCAGTAGAAGCTCCTGATGGTACCATTGCACGTCCAACTACACCGTTATCAAGTATAACCTCTGCCATAACAGTTGGATTACCTCTCGAATCTAAAACTTCCATTCCTTTAATATCTAAAATTTTACCCATGCTATTAATCACCTACTCTAATGTATATTTTAACACATCCTTACATATTTTGAAAACCCATAGAAACCAAATTTGCATACTTTCATAAAATATACTATAATATGTGTGCATTTTGGAGGTGTTAAAATTGTTAGTAAAAGAAATATTAGAAATAAAAGGAACAAAACTAATAAACGGATCGCCAAAAAATAAAATAGATACATTTACAATTAGTACAAATGAATTAAAAGGTAAAACTATGTTTTTCCCATTAAAAGGTCATACCGATGGCCATAATTACATATTAAATGGTATTAAAAATAAACTAACAGGTTTTTTTACCGAAAAAGGTCATGATGATATCATAGAAAAAGCTATAAAACAAAATAATAAAATAATAATTATAGAAGTTGAAGATTGTCAAGAAACCCTAATAGAACTAGCAAAATTAGTTAGAAATAAACTAAATATTCCTGTCATTGCCTTAACAGGTAGTTATGGTAAAACTAGTCAAAGAGAAATGATTCATTCTGTTTTAAAAACAAAATACAAAGTTTTAGTAACCCCTAAAAACTATAACAATAACATTGGTATGCCTTTAACTTTAGTAAATTATAATAATGAAGATATAATATTATTAGAGTTAGGGTCTAATCATATGGGAGAAATAAAAGCATTAAAAGAAATATGTAAACCAACAATTACCTTAATAACAAATATTGGAACAGCCCATATTGGTAACTTTAAAAGTATTAAAAATACTACTAAAGAAAAAAGCAGTATTATACTAGGTAGTAAATATTTCTTCCAAAATAAAGATGATAATTTCATAAAAAAAATTAAAGCAAAAAATACAAAAGTAATTCCTTATAGTATAGAAGAAACCACAAATATTATAAAAGGTAAAAAAAATAGATATACATACACTGTTAATGGTAAAAAGTACAAAATCACTATTAATAGTGATTTAGAGTATTTAATAAACTACTCACTATGTGCCTTAAAAATAGGTATACTTTTAGATATCGATATGTCAAGTATTATCAAAGGTATTGCTGAATTTACTCCTGCTCCTAGTAGAATGGAAAAAAAACAAATAGGTAAAAATTTCATAATTGATGACTGTTATAATGCTTCATATGAAACAATGATAAGTGGTTTAGATTATTTTGCAAGACAAAGATGTACAAATAAAATAGTTATTTTAGGAGATATATTGGAGTTAGGTAAACAAACTCAAAAAATACATAAAGAAATAGCCAAAAAAATAGAAAAAAATAAATATAATTTCAAAAAAATATATTTAGTTGGACCCCAAATGGAAAATGTCTATAAATATTTGCAAAAAAAAGATTTTAAAAATATTTACTATTATACTAGTGTAGATAAAATAAACAAAAAAGATCTAAAAAATAAAAATATATACCTAAAAGCCTCACATGGTATAGGGCTAAGTAAACTAATAGATAACATATTATAAAAAGATTTAATATCAAAATTAAATCTTTTTTAGAGTGTAGACAAACCCCTAGATTTTTTCTAGAGGTTTTCTTATGAATAAAATT
>CAVHAY010000006.1:0-6526 GCA_963634115.1 Clostridia bacterium
TATAGAGTGGAGTATTAAACATTTGAAGAGAAATTATGTGTTTTTTAGAAACTTTAGCTGAAATACAAAGGTAAGTACAACTTTGAATAAGTAAATACAATTAATGATTAAAAATATTATGTATAAAAAAATATTAAATGCAAATTTTATAAGAGATAGATATTGAGCTAAAAAATGATAGCGTATAATTTGTAACAGTTATTTATAAATTCAGACATTCAAATGGGGGATGCCATTGTAACAATTTTTTTGAGTTTCAAAGTATAATTTTAGACATTTTAATATTTTTATCTATTTTTTTAAAATTGTAGAAAGAGTTTTGCAGAATTTTTTAATAATTTGCTATTTTTAATTTTTATTGTATTTTTAAAATAAAAATCTAGATAAATATTTGAATAATTGTCATTATTAAAAAATGTATTGACAAATATAAAAAATATGTTAAAATATTGTTTAATTAATTTATGAGGAGGTTACATGAAAAAGAAGTACTATAATGCAATTATTGAATTTAATAAAAAATGTAATGTTAGGAATAAATATTATGCTAACATTATTTATTCGTGTTTACCTCTAGATTCAATAAGTAATAAGAGAATAATAGTGTCCAAAAATACATTATAATATAATGTTTTTGGGCACTATTATTTTATTTTTAGGTGGTGTTTTTGATGAATAATATTATGTTACATGATTTGTTAAATAAGTTAAAGGAATATAATCCAGAAGAAATAGAAATTATTAAAAGTACTTATGAATATGCTGACATATTACATCAAGGTCAAATAAGACAGAGTGGAGAACCTTATATAAGTCACCCTTTAAATGTAGCATATATACTTGCTGAAATGCATGCTGATAGAGATACAATTTGTGCTGGACTTTTACATGATACGTTAGAAGATACTAATATTATGAAAGAAGATATTGCTCATGATTTTAATCAAAATGTTGCTAATTTAGTTGACGGTGTAACCAAATTAGCAAAAATGAATTTTTCATCTAAACAAGATCAAATTTGTGCTAATACGAGAAAGATTATAACTGGAATAACTGAAGATGTAAGAATAATTATTATTAAACTAGCCGATAGGCTTCATAATATGAGAACGTTACAATTTAAATCTGAATTTAAGCAAAAAGAAAATGCACTTGAGACTATGGAAATATTTGTTCCTCTTGCTTATTATATTGGAGTTTATAGAATAAAATCAGAGTTAGAGGATTTATCTTTACAATATCTTAAATCAGATATGTACAAAACAATTGAAGAACGAAAATTAAGGCTTGAAGAATCATGCGAGGAGTGTTTAAAAGAAATGTTATATAAAATAGAAACCTTATTAAATGATAAAAATATACCAAATGAGATAAAAATAAGAACTAAAAATATTTATGGTATATATAAAAGATTAAGTGAAGGTTATAAATTATCTGATATACATGATTTGTTAGCGCTTAAAATAATGGTGGATGAAGTAACAAATTGCTATTATACATTAGGAATAATTCATCAAAAATATCATCCAATAAATGATAAATTTAAAGATTATATTTGTAATCCAAAAACGAATATGTATCAAAGCTTACATACAACGGTTTTTGGACCAGGTGATAGATTAGTACAAACACAAATTAGAACTTTTGATATGGATAAAGTGGCATCCTTTGGTTTAACAGCATATTGGAATGAACAAAAAGGAAAAGCAAGAGATGTAATGCAAGATGATTTAAAGCAAAAATTTCAGTTTTTCAAATCATTAACAGAAATTAATTCTATGTTTGGAGATAATCAACAATTTGTAAATCAAGTAAAAACAGAATTATTTGCAGACAAAGTTTATACTTATACTACAAAGGGTGATATAATAGAATTACCAAAAGGAGCTACACCAATTGATTTTGCATATAAAATACATACTGATATAGGAAATACCATGGTAGGAGCATTTGTAAATGACGAGTTTGTGCCAATAGATTATCTACTAAAAAACAAAGATAGAGTTAGAATTGTCACTGATGAATTGTCTTATGGTCCAAGGGAAGATTGGTTAGATAAAGTTCAGACAAGTCTAGCAAAAAGAAAAATAAAAGAATTTAATAGAAAATAGAAGAGAGGCAGAATAATGAATAAAATTAAAGCATTATCTAAATTGTCTCAATATAAGCGAATATAATATTGCATAATTAAAGTGGAAGGAGGTGAAAATATGGAAAAAAAAGAAGAGCAATTAGAAGAAGTAGTTTCTGTTAGTTGTGGAACTTGCGATGTCAACTAATTATAACTCATTAGGAGAAAATGATTTATATTTTCTCCTCATTAAAAATGTAGCATAATTAAATAAGGAGATTTGTATGAATTTAAAAATAGAATTGGATAAAGGTATTTGTTTAACTCAAAATATTGTATCTTTATTGGTGAAAGTTATTGGGAAAGATATAAATATTTATAAGAATATAGTTGATTCCAGTAATATAAATATTAATATTGATAAATTAGAAAACAATAGAGAATACAAAATACTAATAAGTGTTGTTATGGATGGTAAACAAATATTGAAAAAATTTAAGGAATTTACTTATGAAAATTATGATGAATATATAGTTGATGAAAACATCAAGATAAGTAACATAATAAATACTAAATCAATTAAAAAAGTTTCTTTGATAACTGATGAAAACAAAAACAAATTAAACATATCTATTAATCCATTGGTCGGTTATAGAATGGAAAGCAAAAGAAAAATTTCCCTTTATAATAATGGTGGAATATTATTATTAAAGAATGATTTGTCTAATATTGTACGAAAAATAATTAATAATAAATATATTATAAACTCTAAAGATATTGAAAATCTGAATTTATTATTGCTGAAAGGTTGTTTGGTTGTATATGAAAAATAATATGATAATCAATACCTGTGAATATCCTTATTCTATAGGATGGGCAATAACTAATAGATGTAATTTGCACTGCATTCATTGTAATATGAATAGTGGTATTGCATTAAATAATGAGTTAAAAATGGCTGATTGTGTCAGGATAATAGATAGACTTGCTGCTAATAAAGTACAAAGAATAACTTTTTTTGGAGGAGAACCTTTAGCTAGAAAAGATTTCTTTCAAATTGCCAATTATGCTTATAATAAAGGTATTTTCATTAATATGACAACTAATGCTTTAATGATTACTAAAGAAATGATAAAAAAAGAATTATATAAGTTTGATATGATAAGGATAAGTTTAGATGGACCTGATGCTGCAACACATGAATTTATCAGAAATAAAAAAGGTGCATTCGAAGAAACCATTAAGAGAATTAAAATGTTAGTTGAAAATGGTATAGATGTTGGAGTTGTAACTTGTGTATCTCATAGAAATTTAAAATATATTAAAGCAATGGTTTTTTTATTAGAAGAATTAAAAATAAAACGTTGGTTTTTGCCTCTGTTATCTTCTGCTGGAAGAGGTAGTTCTATTTCAAAAGAAGTACTAACTCCATTAGAAATAAAACAATTTTTAATAGATATTCAAAAATTAACAGAAAATTCATCATTTACAGTTAATTTAGATATTCCTTATAGCATTTTACTAAAAAAACATGCTAAACATGTAATAGCTGCATGCCCAGCTGCAATTTCAGAATTGGTTATATTCTCCAATGGAGATATTTCTCCATGTTGTCAAGTCCCTGTAATTGCTGGAAATGTTTTAGAAAAAGATATTTATGAAATATGGAATAATAGTGATGTATTTAAAAATTTTAGAGATCGAAGTCTTATAAAAGGTAAGTGTGGTCATTGTAAGTTTTTAATGAATTGTGGCGGCTGTAGAGCTAATGCTTATATAAAATATAATGATTATCTAGAAGGAGATGATGTTTGTTGGAAATAAACAAAATAGATTATAGATACAGAATTGATAATGATGAAAAATTGTTAGCTTATAATGTTATAACAGCAAAAATGTATTTTTTTACAGGAAATACCAAAGAATATTTACTTAATAAATTATATGATAAAACTAATGGTATAAAAATAGAAGAAAAATATATTAATTATTTGTTAGAAAATAATATATTAAGGAGAAACTCGAATGGAATATAAAAATATGAATATTACTATTGATGTAACTACAAAATGTAATTTACGTTGTAAGCATTGCAGAACTAATGAAATAGTGCATGAACTATCACTTGATGAGTTAAAAACTATAATAAACAAATGTAAGGATTTTAAACCAAGAGGAGTTTTTATTAGCGGAGGTGAACCTTTAACCAGAAGTGATATTGCTGATGTTATTACAGAAACTAAAAAACTTGCACCTGTGACAATATTAAATACTAATTCTTTATTGTTAACAGAGAAAAAATTAAAAGAATTAATTAATGCTGGCTTAAATTATATTCAGGTTAGTCTTGATGGAATTGAAAAATATCATGATTTTATTAGAGGTAAAGGAACCTATAAAAAAACTATTGAAAAATTAAAATTAATAAGCAAATATTCTGATAAAATAAAATTGCATATTAGTAGCGTTGTTTCCTCTATTAATATTGATGGAATGGAGGAACTTGTTCATCAAATTATAGATGTTGAACAAATAAAAGTGCAAATTTTTGGCTTTAAAAGATTTGTGCCTAGTAATGAATTAAAAGAATTTGGTGCCTTAGGGAAAGCTGGATTAAAGAATTTATATAACAAGTTAGAAAAATTGAATAAACAGTATATTGATAAAACAAAAATAGTATCAGATATGCCTATGAAAAATATTTTTCAAGAAAAAAGAGTTTATGAAATAATGAATAAATATAATTTAAACTGTGTAGGTTGTTCTGCTGGAGTCAATGGAATAAGTATAAGAAATGATGGCACAGTAACGCCATGTACTTTATTATACATATCGTGTGGTAATATTTTAAAACAAACATTAGAGGATATATTAAATGATGATATAATGGTAAAAATTAAAAATCGTGAAGTTGGCGGAAAATGTGGAGAATGCAAACAAAAAATGATTTGCGGCGGCTGTAGGGCTTGTGCTTATCAATTAAATGGTAATCCACTTGGAGAAGATCCGGAGTGTTTTATATGATAGAGTTAAAGTCGCCTATATCTGTGGTGTGGGAAATAACAAACAATTGTAATTTCAAATGTCCACATTGTAGAGCTTATCAAAAACCAGAAAGAGAAGATGAAAAATTAGAAAACAAAATCTTAAATGAATTAATAAAATCAGAAATTTTTGTTGTCAACATTTCTGGTGGTGAGCCTTTATTAAATCCTAGAGTTTTTAAAATAATAAAAACTTTAACAGATAATAATATTTATGTTATTCTTTCAACTAATGGGTACTTATATAAAAAATTTAGAAATGAAATAAAAGAAGCAGGAGTTAAACTTATACAAGTTTCTGTCGATGGGCCAAAAGATTTACATGAAAAATTTAGAGGTGTGGAAAATGCTTATGAAAAAGCATTAGAAGCTTTATCATTAGCAAAAGAAGATGGTTTAAAAACTCAAATGAATGTAACAATTACTAGTAGGAATTTAAATACTTTAAAATGGAATTATGATAAAGCTTTAGAAATGGGATTAGATAAAGTTTTTTATAGAAGAGTAGTTCCATATGGCAAAGCTAAAGAAAATACTTATGTGCTGCCTAATAAAGAAGAATATTATGAAAAGATAAAAGCATTATCTAAACTTAAAACTGATAAAGTAATAGTTTTAATTGATGATCCCATATTAGGTGTTTTAAATAATAATACTGATGAAAATCATTTGGCTTGCGGTGCAGGAATAAATAATTTAGGAATTTCTAGTAATGGAATTGTTTATCCATGTATATTTTTAAGAGAAAAAGTGGGGGATTTAAATATTGAAACAATACAGGATATATGGAACAATAATGAACTTCTTAAAAAATTAAGAAATAGAGATATTGGAAAATGTGGAAAGTGCAAATATAGTAATGTTTGTAGTGGGTGTAGAGCATTTTCGGGCATATATAAAAAAGATTCATTTTGTCCATTATAATGGAGGTAAAATATGTCAATTTTTCCAAAAAAACTAACAATAGGAGAGAATTGCATCATTCATTTAAAATTTGCAAATTCTGGAGCAAATAATGAGGTTATTAAATATGTTCTAAAGGTAAGTAATCCGAATAATGAAATTATTTTGAATATTAATAAAAGTATGATATTAGGTGTCACCGAGACTAATGATTTTATAAGAGAAATATATTATAATATAAAAACTAATAAGAGATTTATACCTGGTAAATATATTGTAGATTTTCATTTATATTGTAGGGGTATTAAAGCTGAATCTTTAACTAAAGAGATAGACTATTTTAAAATAGAAAAATTGTTATATTTTATTGATCGCAATAATACTTACATAATTAATGAATCTAATGAAAAAACAGAATTTTCGGTTTATAATGACAAAACTGATATGAAACATTGTAAAATTAAAGGAAAAAATTTTCTTATACTAAATAATATATTTAAATATATAC
>CAVHAY010000007.1:0-5435 GCA_963634115.1 Clostridia bacterium
GAAATAATAGAGCGTGTTAGACCACAGAATGGGCATTCAATATTAAAAATAACTTTAAAAGGGCAAACAATATTAGACATTAATATTATGATGCCAAATATTATTTCCCCTAATATTATTTCTAAATTTTTAATCACGGAGTTCTACACCATTTGCGTCAACATTAATGCTGCCACAAAGTATCATGATTCCTTCTATAAGTCCCCATATGCTTGCGATTATTGGTCCTAAGCCACAAGCAAGCCAACCAACTAATGTAAGTAATAGCTGAGCAATTGCTTTTCCGGTATAACCAAGATAAAAGTTATGTATTCCTAGCACTCCTAACAATAGTCCTAAAATTCCGGCACCAATTCTTGATTTAGCGTTTGGGTTAGCCAAATTATTGGTATTCATTTTATTATCTGCTAGAGCAACTCCACATTTTAAGCAAACAGCTTGATTTTCCTCTACTTTTTTTCCGCAATTTTGACAAAATTTTGCCATTATTTCACTCCTTCCTTTACTTACCAGTATAGTATAATTATAACAAAAAGACAATACTACTTAGTATCATCTTTTGGTTCTTCATCTATTATTTTTTCGTTAGTATTTTCACTTGGCATTTTGCCATGTTCTATTAAATAATCAATTTGTTCTTTGGTAATTGTCTCGTATTCTAGTAGAGTCTCTGCGATTAAATGTAATAAATCCATGTTTTCTTTGATTATTTTTTCAGTAACTTTGTATTGTTTGTTTATTATTTTTCTTACTTCTTCATCTATTTCGTCTGCAACTTTTAATGAGAAGTTTTGCTGTTTATTATAATCTCTACCTAAAAATACGCTTGATGATTGATGTTCAAATTGAACTGGTCCTAAATCACTCATACCATATTCTGTTACCATTGATCTGGCTATTTTTGTAGCTTTTTCAAAGTCGTTAGATGCTCCTGTTGTTATTTCTTTAAACATAATTTCTTCTGATACTCTTCCGGCTAGTAAACCACTAATCATTTGTAATAACTCATTTTTGGTAGAAAGATAGGTTTCTTCTTTCGGAAGCATTAGATTATATCCACCTGCTTGACCTCTTGGAATAATTGTGATCTTTTGAACATCGTTTGCGCCTTCTAATTTAAGACCAACCACGGCATGACCAGCTTCATGGTATGCGACTGTTTTCTTTTCTTTGTCTGTATATTTTTTACTTTTTTTAGCGGGACCCATTAATACTCTGTCATGAGCCTCATCTATTTCAGCCATTGTTATTTCACTTTTATTACGTCTTACGGTTAATAGTGCAGCTTCATTTAATAGGTTTTCAAGATCGGCACCACTAAAACCAACTGTCCTTTTGGCAATATTAGACATGGTAATTCCTTTAGCAAAGGTTTTACCTTTGGCATGGACACCTAAGATTTCTTCTCTACCTTTGGCATCTGGTAAATTTACGGTTACTTGTCTATCAAACCTTCCCGGTCTTAATAGTGCTGGGTCTAGAACGTCTGGTCTATTGGTGGCAGCAATAATGATTATACCTTCATTGGCTCCAAAACCGTCCATTTCTGTTAATAATTGATTTAAAGTTTGCTCTCTTTCGTCATGGCCTCCACCGAATCCAGCGCCTCTTTGACGACCAACTGCGTCTATTTCATCGATAAATATTAGACATGGTGCACTTTGTTTGGCTTGTTTGAACATATCTCTTACTCTTGATGCACCTACACCGACGAATAATTCAACAAATTCTGAACCACTTATGAAGTAAAATGGAACATTGGCTTCACCAGCAACAGCTTTGGCTAATAATGTTTTACCTGTACCTGGAGGACCTACTAATAGTACACCTTTAGGTATTCTAGCACCCATTTTTTGAAATTTTTTAGGGCTTTTTAGAAAATCGATAAGCTCTGCTACTTCTTCTTTTTCTTCTGTTAAACCTGCAACATCTTCAAATGTAACTTTATCTTGACCAGCACTTAATCTGGCTTTGCTTTTGCCAAAATCCATACCTTTGGCTCCACCGCCACCCATTTGTCTTGAAATGAAGTAGAATGCAATTCCTAAGAGTAAAACCATTGGTAATATATTTAGAATAAACTGTAAGATAGTGTTAGCTTCTGGGTCAGTATTGGTAGTCATTTTGAAACCTGATTCATCTTCTAGATTCATAAGTTTAACCATAGACTCATCGGTAAGTGGCATATTAAAGGTAAATGATTCATTTGATTTATAGCCTTTTAATTTACCAGTAATGACATATACACCAGCACTAGTACGTGGTGTAACAGTTAGACTTTTTACTTTTTCTTTTTCTGCTTGTTTTACTAATTTACTATAAGTATATTCATGTATTTGGTTGTTCATAATATCAACTAAAAACATCATACCAAATATAAATATAAATATAAATAAGTATGGTAATATACCTCGCTTGATTATTTTTTTATCCATACAAAACTCCCTTCTTTAAGAATACCATAATATTATATCATAGTTTTCTGTAATTTGTTTATCAAAATTTGATTTTTTAATACCTGGTATCCAAAGAATATTATCATTACTATCAGTAACAATTGGAATAGTATCTCTTTCCATAGTTGATATTTTTTCATTAATAAATATATCTTTTATTTTCTTAGTTTTATTTAGACCTTTTAAAACTATTTTATCCCCATCTTTTCTTGTCCTTATATATATAGGTAGATGTATTTCTTTGGAATTTAGTCGGCAAATATAATTACTCTTGATATTTTTGTCTTTAATTTTTTCAATGGTATGGCCATTAGGTAATATAACTTTTTTTTCTAATTTTATTTTATAAGTTTTTTTGTTTTCTTTTTTACTTTGAATTAAATGTATTTTGGTGTAGTCTTTAACTGCAATTACATTATGTGGCAAATTAAGAGTTTGGTTGTGGTCATTTACCAATTTCAAGACCATATCTATGTGTTTATCATTTAGGCAATTTATTTTATTCCCATAGATGTTTGTAAGCATAATATTAAGAATTCTTTTTTGGATTAATGGTTTTAATTTACGAAATTTTTCTACATTTATGACATTATCTTTAGTAACTTTAGGTAGATATTGTAATGCTTCTTCTTCTAGATAGGCATCATATTCTTTTAAGGTTGTACTAAATTTATAAAATTTATGATGAACATTTGGACTTTCTTCTTTAAGATAAGGTAAAATATTAATACGATATCTATTGCGTGTATAAGTTTTATCAAAATTTGATTTATCAATTGCGTACGTTATATTATTTTCTTTAACATAGTCTTCTAATTCTTTTTTGGTATTATTGATAAGTGGTCTAACTATTGTATAGCCTTTTTGAGGAGTTATTATACCAAAACCTGAGTAACCTCGAAGACCTGAACCTCTTACTATTCGCATCATTATGGTTTCGATTAAATCATCACCATGATGAGCAGTTAAAAGGTAGCTAGCTTTACATTTTTTGACAATTTCTGCGAAAAAATTATAACGTTTGGTACGAGCTTGATTTTCAATATTGCCTTTTTTATAACTATTTATGGTAAGAATTTCGCAAGTTAAGTTATTTTTTTGGCAATATTTTTTTACCATTACTTCTTCAGCATCAGATTCTATTCTTAATTTATGATTTACGTGCGCAACGACGATATTTAGGTTCTTCTTTTGTTTTTGGCTTAACAAGATATCTAACAAAGCCATGGAATCTGGTCCACCAGAAACAGCGACGACTAAAGTGGTATTATTTTTTATATATTTATTGATATTATTTATAGCTTGTTTCATTTTAATTCCCCCATTTAATTGGTTTTATACCATGGCTTACTAGAAAATTATTGGTCTTAGAAAATGGTTTACTACCAAAGAAACCACGTGACGCAGATAAAGGCGATGGATGGACACTTTCTATTATGTAGTGATTTTTATTGGTAATTAATTCTTTTTTACTTCTAGCATAGCTACCCCATAGAATAAAAACTATAGGTTTTTCTCTTTGATTTAATAATTTAATTAAATCATCAGTAAATATTTCCCAGCCTCTACCTTTATGAGATAAAGGAGTATCTTTAATAACAGTCATTATTGAATTTAATAAAAATACTCCTTGTTTGGCCCAGTCAGTTAAATCATTATTATTTCTTGTTACACCCAAATCATTATATAATTCTTTAAAAATATTATTTAATGATGGTGGCCTTTTTATACCTTCTTGAACAGAAAATGAAAGACCATGGGCTTCTCCTTTTCCGTGATATGGATCTTGTCCTAAAATAACAACTTTTACTTCATCATAGTCGGTATATCTTAAAGCATTAAATATATTTTTATATTCTGGATATATTATTTTATGATTATATTCATTTTTTACAAATACACCTAGTTCTTGAAAATATGGTTTTTTCATTTCACTATTTAATAATTCATCCCATTTTTTATTAATCATTATATCGCCTCATCATTATTTTAACATAATTTTTCTAAGCTTTATGGTAATTGGTGGATAATAATTTTTATTCCCACTTACTGATATAAATTAGTCTATATTATAGCATGGCTCCTCTAGTTAGTCAAAAACATAAAAGTAAAGAATAAAATATGATTATTATATAAGCTTTTTTGGTAATAAAAAAATAAAATTAACTCTATCATTACTAACAGAGTTAACTATATTTTTTTAAACTATAATTTATTTAAGTGTAGGAACATATGGTTCATCAATAGTACCACTTCCACTTAATGCAATATCAGATGACAGATAGAGAACTGGGGCTACGCCGACACGGTAGTAAGCAAAGCTGTTGTTGAAGCTACCGTTACTGAGGCCACCGTTGTTGTACACAAAGAACACGTAGAAGGCATACGAGTGAGAAGACGGCGCGATAGTCCATGAGTATGAACTTCCCGCAGGTCCTGCATATATCCAATTTGTTGTTTTACATCTACTACTATTAGAATTAATCAAACTTACTGTTCCACACTTTTCAGTATTTGTATTGGCTTTTACATAATCACTTACGTTCATAAGTCCAACTTTGCCATTCCATTTATATGTTTGCTCTTGAGTTACAGTATTAGTTAGGCTTGTTTCATTATATTCTGTGACACCTACATTAAACATATGTGATACTACTAAGTTTTGAACATTACTATCTAAACTATTATACCAATTATTATTTAGATATGTATTTAAAGAGGCTTCTGTATCTGGAAGATCATAAAGATCATCATCATATTCTACAAGTCTTGGCATTTGTGTTACATTATTTCCTGATGCATCAAGTGTAGTTGTTTTACTTCCCCATACTTTACAACCAATTTCAGAATTACAATAATCTGTATAGTCAGTAGAATATCTGGCACCTTCTGTATCAAAAGGTCTACTTCCTATACTGCCATTTTTTATTACTTTAAGTGTTCCGTCTGACTCTACTGATATTATTCTATATGTATCAG
>CAVHAY010000008.1:0-3844 GCA_963634115.1 Clostridia bacterium
CTATTAAAGCGTATGATTATAAATAATTTTTAATTAAATAATTTTTAAGTATTTCCTCATCATTATCCAAAATATTATCAAGAATTTTATCTTCTACATCATTTAAAATATCTCTAATAAATTTTCCCGGTTTTCTATCTAAAACTTCACAAATAGTTTCGGGTTTTAGTTTAATATCAAGTTTACTATGAATAGGCATATTTAAATAAATTTCATTAAGTGTCTTCTTACTAACACCATTTATTTCAGAAACTAAAGAACATACATAAAGACCATATTCATAAATAACCTTTTTATCAAGGATATCTTTGTTTTTAAGTTTTAAAATCTTAAAAATAGTATCTCGCTCTTGCGTATTAAATGGATACTTATCATCAACATTAAGTAATGCCCAAGTAACAATCATTGATGGCGTAATCATAATTTTCTTTAAATTAGGTATCTCAAGGCTATCAGATAATTTAAGCTCATTTAATAACTTAATACCATACTCTTTATTAGGACTCGCAAAAATAATATCCAATTCTTCACGTCTTCTTTGTGCTGATAACTTTCTAACAAGACCACTATATTTTTTAATATATGCCTTTAATACTGGTTCTAACTCAAAATTTAATATAGTAGCAAATCTAATAGCACGTAATATTCTAAGGGCATCTTCCTTAAGCTTAATTTTAGGATTACCAACCATTCTAATAATCTTATTATCTAAATCACTTTTTGCATTAAGTAAATCAATTTGCTTACCATCTTTATCAATACAAAGTGTATTAATAGTAAAATCTCTTCGTTTAAGGTCTTCTTCTAAACTATCCACATATTTAATCTCTTTAGGTTTACGATTATTAATATATTTTCCTTCACTTCTAAACGTAGTAATCTCTATTTTAACATTTTCACTTAAAATAGTAACAGAACCATATTCAAAGTTAGTTGTAATCACATCAGGAAAAATTTTAATAATCTCCATCGGAGTTGCATCAGTACAAACATCAATATCAATAGAACCCCTTTTTAAATATAAATCTCTTGGATATCCTCCAATAATATAAGCTTTATATCCATATTCTTCTATTTTATTCAGTACATTCAAACCTATATTATACATAGCACTTCATCTCCAAACAGAAAAAAGGCCAAAGAGCCTATTTCAAAGCACACTTAAGTTTAGTTCCAGCCTTAATAACAACTGTATTTTTAGCAGGAACATCTATTATTTCCCCTGTTCTAGGGTTACGTCCTTTTCTAGCAGCTTTCTTTTTTAAAGAAAAATTACAAAATCCCGTAATAGTAACTTTCCCTTCTTTCTTAAGTCCCTTAGTAATTCCTACTAAAACAGAATCAAACATTACCATAACATCTGCTTTATCAAAACCTGTATCTGCGACTATAAAATCAATAAGTTCCTGTTTTGTCATAATTTAAGCCTCCTACTTGTTACAACTAAAGAATACCATTTTTAAAGCCAAAAATCAATAGAATTTTAGGTATTTCTCATACCAAATACATAATTTAAACAGCCTCCAAGTATTTATTATTTAAACAAAAAGATTTAAATCACAATTGCAAATAAATTTCCAGAACCCTTATTAACAAGTTTAGACAAAGTCTGTTGTAACTTAAACCTAACAGCCTCTGGCATTAATGAAAGTTTTGCTTGTATACCCTCCTGAACAATAACATCCAAACTTCTACCAAAAATTTCGCTTTTCCAAATATTGTTAGAATCACTCTCTTTCCCCTTCATTAAATGTTCAATAAGTTCTTTACTTTGAATTTCCGACCCAATAATTGGTTCAAAAGTACTTTCCACATCAACCCTAATCATATGAATAGATGGCGCAACAGCCTTTAATTTAATACCATATCTACTACCTTGTTTCAAAATTTCTGGAGTATCAAGTGACATATCACTAAGAGTAGGACTGGCCACTCCATATCCAGTAGTTTTAACCATCTTTAAAGCATCCTTAATTTGATCATATTCAAATTTTGCTTCATTATATTCTTGAAATAAAGATAAAAGCTGTGAACGATTAGTAATATCAACACCAATAATTTCTTTAAGAATTTCATTATATAAATCATCAGGTGCTTTTAATGTTACATTAACTTCCCCTGTTGAAGTATCAACATTAGATAAATAGGCTTGCCTAATATATTCACATTCTTCTAATTTTTCAGTAATAACATCTATATCTCTAAGTTTATCAATCTCATATATACTATTTCTAATAGTATCAATATAAGTTTTCTTAAGCCAATTATTAGGCGCTAATGTTGCTATCCAATCAGGCATATCAACATTAATTCTAACCACTGGAAACTCATATAAAGCTTCTCTTAAAATATTATAGGCATCCCTCTCACTCATATTATCAACATTCATTGGAATAACTGGTACATTATAACATTCCTTAAGAGTAGATGCTAAATCTTCAGTCTCTGGTAACATTGGATGAATACTATTAAGCACAATAATATAAGGCTTACCAATTTCACTAAGTTCATCCGCAATCCTTTGCTCAGCCTCAACATAACATTCTCTATTAAATTCTCCAATAGAACCATCAGAAGTTAATAAAATACCAATACTAGAGTGATCTTTAATAACCTTTTCAGTACCTATTTCAGCAGCTTCCACAAATGGAATTTCCTCTTCATACCATGGTGTACGCACCATCCTAGGACCATTTTCATCCTCATATCCTTTTGCACCCTCAATTACATATCCAACACAGTCTACAAGACGCACCTTCGCACTAAAATCATCAATATTTATTTTAGCGGCATTACTTGGTACAAATTTAGGCTCAGTAGTCATAATAGTTTTACCTTGTGCAGATTGCGGAATTTCATCTAAAGTTCTCTTTCTTTCATATTCATCCAAAATATTAGGTACCACTAAATTTTCTAAAAATCTTTTAATAAAAGTACTTTTACCAGTTCTTACTGCCCCTACAACACCAAGATAAATATCACCACCAGTTCTCTCCGTAATACTCTTAATAATATCTATTTTTTCCATATAATCCCTCCATAATTTACTTAAATATATTCAAAATATTTAACATTTATACACTTTTTTTAAAACTACACCAAAATATAGTATAATATGGCCATAAAGTAAAGAATATAAAAACAAATAACACATTTATTAACAATGCCATTATAAATATTAAAAAAAATAGGAAAGCCTATTTTTTATTACTTTATTCACAAATTTAAAACAATACAAAGTAAGATTTTACATAAATCAACAAAACTCATAAAAGTGTAAACTTATGTTATATTAGCTTATCAATATCATTTGGCACTTTATCATTAACCACCGCATTTACAATCTTATCTTCCTTATCCTTAGAAACAATCTTACCAGTCATTTGACCAAGTTCATGGATAATTTCTCTTAAAGTATTTTCATTTTTTAAATCATTTTGTTGTAACTTTTGCGCTAAATCTAAAATAGTTTGCTTCCCAACATTTGTCTTCTTTTCAATTTTATCAAAAAACCCATCTGAAAAACGCATTACATCATCTCCCAAATTAATATATGAAAACAAATAAAAAAAGTTATAACAAAAAACAAGAAATTAATCTCGTTCTCCTTTATTTTTAAAATTAAGTATAATAGGTGTACCCTCAAAATCAAAATTCTCACGAATTTTATTTTCTAAATATCTTTCATAAGAAAAATGCAACAACCCTTTATTATTAACCTCAATATTAAAAGTTGGTGGGGCACATCTAACTTGACTTGTAAAATATATTTTCATTCTTTTGCCTTTATATGTAGGTGGTAAATTAAGACTATATGCATCCATAATAACATTATTTATAAGAC
>CAVHAY010000008.1:3854-7271 GCA_963634115.1 Clostridia bacterium
GTTTTTATCATTCGGTGAGCATTTCCATAAGCCTTTATTATTTCCGGCATTAAAGTATGTATTCTTTTTTTAGTCAAAGCCGATAAAAATACAATAGGAGCATATGGCATAAATTGAAAATTATTTCTAATATCTTGAATAAATTTCGTTCTTGCTTTTTCTTTATCTTCTATTAAATCCCATTTATTGATAGCAATTATAACCGCTTTACCCGCATCAATTGCATAACCTGCGATATGTTTATCTTGAATAGAAATACCTTCATTTGCGTCAATTACCAAAACACAAATATCCGAGCGATCAACCGCCTTTAAAGATCTAAGCAAACTATATCTTTCTACTGTTTCATAAATCTTACCACGCTTTCTCATGCCAGCAGTATCAATTACCACAAACTCTTCTCCATGGTAAGTAAAAGGAGTATCTATTGCATCTCTTGTCGTTCCCGCAATATCACTAACAATAACTCTATCTTCATTTAAAATTGCATTAACTAAACTACTTTTACCCACATTAGGTCTTCCAATAATAGAAAACTTAATCCTACAGTCCTCTTGTTCTTCGTATTTATCAAAATTTTTTGTAACTTCATCTAACATATCATAAAAGCCAAAGTTTTGTTCACCACTAACTTCAAAATAATCTTCAAAACCTAGTTCATAAAAATCATATTTATGATCTTTAAAAAATTTAGAGTCTGTTTTATTAATAGCGACAATAATTTTTTTACCACTCTTTAATAATAAATCTCTAACTTTAAAATCATTTGCTGTAAGCCCCTCTTTACCATCAACAACAAAAATAATCACATCTGCTTCATCAATTGCCAGCTCAGCCTGTCCCTTTATTTCCTTATTAAAATTATTTGTCTCCATATCAATACCACCAGTATCAATTAAATGAAAACTATAATCTTTATATTTGGCAGTACCATATATACGATCTCTGGTTATTCCAGGAGTATCTTCAATAATCGCATGATTACTAGAAGTTAAACGATTAAAAATAGTACTCTTACCAACATTAGGTCTCCCAACCAAAGCCACAACAGGTTTTCCCATACTATCACCTTACCTTTTTTGCCAGTTTTAAAATTTTTTGTGCCTCATTTCCATAAATAATTCTAGACAATTCAATTAATTTGCCAAGCATTATAACATCCATTTGTTCTTTAATTTTTACATATATTTTATCAGAAAATTTATAAACATCAAACATTTCTATACTGAATGTAGGAAAATCAAAAAGCTCATATAAAAAAGAAGTTTCAATCACTTTAATATTCATTTGAATTTGATTATTAAAATAATCAAAATATTCCAAATCTTCTCTTATTACATCAATAATAACCCCATAATTAATATCAGTATACATATTAATATCATAAAAACCATCAAAAAACAAATTATATCTATTACTAAGCATCTTCAAAATTTTTTTTAAATATGATTCTAAAAAACATTTATCAGAAAAATCAAAATTTTGAAAATAAACTTTATTTATATACAAACTAACAATATCATCACTACAAACAACCCTCATCATATCACCTAAATTAGTGTATGAAAAAGAGAATAATATGGAACTATTACTCAGTATTTTCTATTTTTTTAAGAACATCCTCTTTACCATATTTACTTGCACTAGAAAACATCAAAAAGTCATCCCCTACAACTAAATCTAAATCATTTAAAATAATATTTCGTTGTTTTTGCTGTAAAGTGACTCCCACTTTATCACATTTAGTACCCACAATAGTAACTGGTATCTTATAATACTTTAAAAAATTATACATAAGGATATCATCATTAGTAGGTTTATGTCTAAAATCAATCAATAAAAACACTTGTTTTAAACTCTTACGATTAACAATATAATCTTCAATCATAAGACCAAATTTTTTCCTCTTAGTCTTGCTAAGCTGTGCATAACCATAACCAGGAACATCGACCAAATAGAAATCATCATTAATATTATAAAAATTTATAGTTTGCGTTTTCCCAGGTCTACTAGAAATTCTAGCATAATTTTTTCTATTTACTAATGTATTAATAAAACTGCTTTTACCAACATTAGATCTCCCAATAAGTAAATATTCAGGTCTATTGTCTGTTGGAAATTGACTTCTTCTAACCGCCGAAATAGTTAAATCAACAGAATTAATTTTCATCAAATCACCTTACCTAATACTAATAAATTATAACAAATACATAAACCAGTGTCAAAGTAATTATTTCTTATGTTTTCTTTTAATTTTTTCTGTCACATATTTTACTGATCTAATAGGACCAGTGGTAAAAAGACCTTTAGTAGTTTGTGATAAACTTTTATCTTTATTTTTATGATATAAAAATTTATAAACACTATCCATTGTATTTTCATTAGAAGAATTTATATACTTTTTAAGTTCTAAAGGTAAACTATCAATATTAATAGTTTCTAACTGTACATTATCATCCTTAATTTTAATCAATTTACCATAAACACCATGATAAAAATCAAAACTACCATCAACAATATTTTTAACTTTATCTGGGTTTTCTGCAATACCCATACGAGTATCTCCAATATAAGATAAACCCGCTAAAGAAATATAAAACTCTCTTTCAGATAAAACTTTATTATCATTAATAAGAGTTGTAGCCATAACTGCATATTTTCGGTTATCATCTATTCGTTTATTAATATCATCATCAGCCAAAACCACCAATATAGGTTTTTGCATTCTACCTGCAACATAAAATGTATCCCAATTACCTAAATCGTTAAGAAAATCATTTTTTTGAATAGTACCAATCTTATATTCTCTATCTCCAAAAGGTATATATGTCATATAACATATCTTACCTCCACTTCGTAAAAGATCGTTATTAATATATCTAAAAAATAATTTAGAGGAAAAAGAATAATCACTAGGGTTCATTTTCATATTTTTCATATGCCATTTTTTTAAATTATCCACAATAATAATCAAATCAATTTGAGGCTTTCTATTTTCTTGCCCTTTCTGTAAATTAATACCAGAACCATATCCTATAATACCAATGCATTTTGGCCTTGTACTCATAAAATTCAAAATATCTTTACTACTTATAGCCATTTTTGCACCTCCAATATCAGTATTATACCACGATATATGCTTTTTCGTAAAATTATAGATTAAATGTTAATTTAAGTATGAAGTGCAACACATCAGTATTGAAAAACTCATATGTCTACAAATATCCAT
Source organism: Clostridia bacterium (assembly GCA_963634115.1). Taxonomy (GTDB): domain Bacteria; phylum Bacillota_I; class Bacilli_A; order RF39; family UBA660; genus Coprosoma. Next base: position 7,084 of record CAVHAY010000008.1, read on the forward strand.
AAAACCAATATCATCATTTAATAAATATTTACGGAAATAAAAAATTTACGTTATAACTTTTAAATTTATTTTAGGTATTTACAATATTCTCAATAATTGCTATTATTATAGTAGAGTAGCTAGAACGTAGTATTACCAAAAACTATCGTATAACTGTATGTTATACGATAGTTTTTTACCTATTTTAA
>CAVHAY010000008.1:7281-8115 GCA_963634115.1 Clostridia bacterium
TCTAGCAACAGATTTTCAAAAAACATTATTAAATATTTTTTATCAGCTTTTACACCTTTACTATAATTTGTATAATTTGCCCTTACTAAAGCATTTCTAAAATATTTTGAATTATCTTTAAATAACTCATTATTAACTTTAAATCCCATACTAATTAGATATTTTTGAATAAAAATTGCTATTGTTCTTGTATTCCCTTCTTGAAATGGATGCACCTGCCATATTCTAGATGTAAATTCACAAATTCTATCTATTAATTGTTCTTCATTAAAATCAATATAATTCTGGCCTCTTTCTTCTTGAAAATCATATTTTAATGTTTCTTCTATCATATCATAAGATTGATAGTTAACAGTATCATCCTTTAAAACAGATTCTTCTTTAGTTATATTATATAATCTAAATACACCTGGATTATATATTTCTTTATTTAAATTACAAAACAATCTTTTATGATAATTTTTTAAAGTTAAATAATCAAATCTAAAAGATTTATTATTTAAAATTTCATATATAGCAGTTGCTACTTCATCTGCTTCTTCTTCATTATCGTCATCATGTTTATTTTGATTTTTCTTATAATAAGAAGTTATTTCGTCTTGAACTTGTTGATAAGTTTTTTCACCCTTAATATGCTCTTCAGATAATTCAACCATATATTTAGAAGGTTTTAATCCATCAACTTCTTGAAGACCAAATGCAATATTCCAATATAGTTGTTTTACTTCAGGATTTTTTTCATCTTCTACTTTAATATAAGTTATTTCATCCATTTAAATACCTCCCTTTCTCAAGTTATTTTATGTATATATTATACCATATTTCTAGTAAAAA
>CAVHAY010000009.1:0-4507 GCA_963634115.1 Clostridia bacterium
TAGTATATCAGATAAAGATAAAAAACACTACAACTTTAGTGTTTTTTTATCAAATTAATATTTATAAAATCCTTCACCAGAAGATACTCCAAGTTTTCCTTCATCTATATATTTTTTTAATAGTTTATGCATAGCCTTAAAATTATAAGGGGCTAAAAATGATGGCACTTTAGTATACATACTTACTATATTATAGGCAGTTTCTAAACCAACAGTATCCAAAATTTGAAAAGGTCCTTTTGGAGCACCTGTTCCTAAAGTCCAAGCTTTATCTATACTTTCTATATCAGATATACCATTAACATATAAATCTAAGCCAGAAAATAGGAATGGTACTAACATAGAATTAAGTAAATAACCAGATTTTTCTTTTTTTACTGGTAATGGTATCATACTTATTTCTTTAGCAAATGCAATAACTTTATCAAAGTTATGCATATCTGTATTCTTATGAGCCATAACTTCGACAATATTATTTTTCCATATTGAGTTAGCAAAATGCAAAGCCAAAAACATTGAAGGTCGCCCTGTATATTTAGCCATTTTAGATGGTAACAGTGTAGATGAATTAGTAACTATAATAGTTTTATCTGGTAAATATGGAGAAAGTTTCATATAAAAATCTATTTTAGCATCTAAGTTTTCTGCCATAGATTCAATTACTAAATCAGCATTTTCTGTTGCAGCTTTAAGATCTAATTCTATTTTTATATTTTTATAAGCATTTTCTACTTTCTTTAAACATTCATCTTTATTAAAAGAATCATAATCCGCAATACCATGGCACCATTCACTATTATTTGCCATATCATTAATAGCTTTAATATAATTATCTTTTAATTTATCTAATTTAGGTTTAGTCCTACCAATACTTTCGGCACTTCTAAGCCATATTGTTACATTAAATCCACAATAAGCAGTTTGAAAAGCAATTTGACTCCCTAAAACACCTCCACCTGCAATCATAATATTTTTCATTATCTATCCCTCCTCTTTATATTTTTCAGATAATGTTATAGTTATCTTACCATTTACTGTAGTACCTGCCGCAATACTTTGAGCACTAACATATCCATAACCATTTATTTCATAATCATAATTTAATGCCTTCATTAAGTATATAACTTCGGCTCTAGAATAACCTGTAATATCTGGCATTATATTCTTACTACCGTTAGTAATTAAAATAACTCTATCACTTGATACAACAACTTCACCTTTTGCTGGATACTGACTTATTACTTTATCTCCATCACCAATTATAGTAGAGTTTATAGAAGCACTTGCTAAAGAAGTTTTAACATCTTCTACTTTTTTATTTATATATGAATCTAATGTTATTTTTGCTGTACTAGAAGTTTTTACATCTTCCGTAAACATATTTTTATATTTAGCAATATTCTTCATTAGATTAACAGTAGCGGTACTAATACCATTAGCGGTACCAACATTAGGTTTTTTTATAGCTGCATATATTATTATTTCTGGATTATCTTTAGGATACATACCTGCGAAAGAATATATATAAGCATTATCACCTTTTAAATATCCCCCTTTAGATGAAGCAATTTGGGCAGTACCAGTTTTACCAATAACATCAAAACCATCTATCCTATATTTTTTACCAGTAGACATTGGATCATCACTATTTACAACATTATACATAAGATCTTTTATTTTTGAAATAGTAGTGGCACTTGCTACTACATCTGACTGTTTTATTTTTCTTTTATAAGTTGTTTTACCATTATTAGGGTTTACTATTTTCTTAACAACATGAGGAGTTAAATATTTACCATTATTAGATATTATTGTAAGAGCTTGTAATTGCTGAATAACAGTGGTTGTTATACCTTGACCAAAGCCAGCATTAGCTACTTCAACAGGATATTTAAAGCCAAGACTTCCTGCGGATTCTCTAGCAATATCTACACCAGTAGTTTTACCAAAACCATATTTATTCAAACAGTCTTTAAGATCATTTTTATCTATAAACTTGCCTATCATATTAGTAACACCAACGTTACTAGAATATTCAAAACCTTTATCAAAAGTAATTGTTCCAAAACCAGTCCCATTCCAGTCTTTAATAGTAGCGTCCTCTACAGTAATACTACCAGATACAAAAGTATCATCACCTTTATATGTACCCTTTTCTATAGCGCACATATAAGTATATGTTTTCATAGTACTACCCGGTTCAAAAGCAGTTGTTACAAGTAAATTTTCATAATTAGATACATTCCTTGTATTAGGATTAAAAGAAGGAATAGAACTACTGGCTAAAATATCTCCAGTTTTGGCATCCATAACCGTTAAAATAGCAAATTCAGGACTATAATCATTTTCTATTGTCTTTATTTCTGTTTCCGTAAATCTTTGAATACTAGAATCAATAGTTAAATAAATATTACTACCATCAAGAGCTTTAATTGTAGTTTCAGCAGTATCAGGTATCTTATAACCTAATCTATCTTGCTGGTAACTAGTATAACCATCAGTACCTCTTAAAGTTTCATCAAATTTTGCTTCAATACCTAGTTCTCCAACAATAAGTTTAGTCTTTTTACCATTGGTATCTGTAGTTTCATTAGTTTTAGCATATCCTAAAATATAAGATGCAAAATCACCATTAGGATAATATCTTTTATATTCTTCTTCAAAATCAACACCTGGAAGATTAGCTTTTTCTATTTCACTTTTCTTTAATTCACTAATATTTTTACCAATAGTACCAAGTTCTATTTGATACTTTTTTTCTTTCTTTCCTTTATTAATTCTAGATTTTATTTCATCAGCATTTACTTCTAATATATCTGCGAGTGTATTTGCGGTAGTATCAACATCTTTAACATAATATACCGTTTTACCTTTTTTTCTAGAATTATCTAAATATAATATTAAAGTATATGAGGTAACATTATGCGCTAAAATATTGCCAGTAGTATCATAAATAGTCCCCCTTTTAGCATATAAAGTTTTAGAAACAGTATTTCTATTTTCAGCAAATTTTTGAATATTATGACCATTTACTGTAGTAGATAATGCTAAATAACAATATCTACCAAACAATATTAAAATACACAAGAAAAAAACAAAAAATATCTTAATAGGAAATTTCCAATTATGATTCTTTTGTTTCTTTCTCATTATTTCCACCTCTAATCGTTATCATTAACAACTATGATATTGTCATTATTATAAGCAAGTCCCATTTCTCCTACAACATCTTTAACATTTTCAAATGAAGTAAGTTCATTAACTTTCATAGTTAAACTCTCTTTATTCTTTTCTTCAGTAGTTATTTTGTAATTATATTCCTCAATACTTATCTTAAGTTCACTAATAGAGGCCCCGCAAAAAGTCTTTATACCAAGAGAAAATACAAATGCCAATATTGTTACAGTATATAGCATTTTCTCACCTTTAGTAACTTTAGGATTCTTTTTTACTTTTCTTTTTTTGCTCATATTTTAGCCTCTTTCTATTACTCTAAGTCTACTACTACGTGATCTTGGATTTTCTTTTACTTCTTCTTTAGACGGTGCAATATTGGCGATAAGTTTATACTTTGGTTGATATTCTAAAGGTACAATTGGAAGTTTTTTTAATTCAGGAGCCAAAGTTGAAACTTCATTAAACATTTTTTTACAAATTTTATCTTCTAAAGAATGAAAAGTAATAACACATATTCTTCCGTCTTTATTTAACAAAGAAAGTGCATCATGTAGTGCAGTTTTAAAAACATTTAACTCATCATTAACTTCAATTCTAATTGCTTGAAACACTTTTCTAGCAGGATGTGTTTGATTACGATATTTTTCTGGAACACTTGATTTTATAATATCTACTAGTTCTAATGTAGTTTCAATATTTTTATTTTCACGATATTTTACAATAGCACTAGCGATCAATGGTGAATATTTTTCTTCCCCATATTTATAAAATATATCAATAAGATTTTCTTTTGAATAATTATTTACCACATCATAAGCACTTTTTTTAGCGTCTTTATTCATACGCATATCAAGAGGAGCATCTTTATGAAAACTAAAACCTCTTTCGGCATTATCTAACTGTGGTGATGAAACACCTAAATCAAACAATATGGCATCAACTTTTACACCTCTATCATCCATACATTTTTTGATATTTTTAAAATTGGTATTAATTATTTCATAATTATTATTTATAGCATCTAATCTTTCTTTGGCAAAAGTTATAGCCTCTTTATCTTGATCAAATGCATATAAGAAACCATTGGGAATTTTAGATAAAATAGCACTACTATGGCCACCATATCCTAAAGTACAATCAATAACAATAGAATTTTCTTTCAAATTAAGATAATTAATAGTTTCATTTAATAACACACTCTTATGCATTTAAACTACTAAACAACTTATCAGTTATATCTGATAAACTTTCTTCATTCTCATCCATAAAATTATTCCACTTATTATTATCCCAAATCTCAAGCCGATTGCCAACACCAATAATAACACAG
>CAVHAY010000010.1:0-3409 GCA_963634115.1 Clostridia bacterium
ATGCATAGCATTATAAATTTGTTTAACACTTATATCAAGTATAATTGATATTTCATTATTTTCAAAACCACTTTGTTTTAATTCAAAAATTTGTGCTTCTAAAGGAGTAAGCTCTTTATTCAAATGAATCAGAATATCTTGTATATTTGAATAACTAGTTACAAGGCCTTCTGGACTTTCACTATTTTTCTTTATAGCATTATAAACCATATAATTTTTATTTTCTTCATAATTTTCTAAGGATAAAGCTTCATTTAAAGGTATATTTTTTTGCCTATGTATTTTAGTTACAATATTTTGCAATGAATAAGTAATACACTTTTTAGCATATGTATAGAAAAGGTTGCCTTTGTTTTCTTTATAATTCTCTATAGCTTTTAAAAGACCATACATTCCTTCTTGAACAAAATCATTAATATCTAATCCGCAATTCAAATTACAATTATACATTCTTTGAGCTTCAGTAATAACTAATGGTTTATATTTATTATAAAGTAATTCTTTTGCATTCTCGTTATCTGTCGCAAGTTCTAATAATTCATAATCATTTAAACCTTTATACATTTAACTTACCTCTTTGAGATTCATAGATTACTAAAGCTGCCGCAACGGAAGCATTTAGACTATTTACAGAACCACGCATAGGAATACTGGCAATAAAATCACAATTTTTTGAGACTAGTCTACTTAACCCATTACCCTCATTACCGATAACAATTATTCTTTTACCCGTGTAATCCAAAAGACGATAATCTTCTCCTTTCATATCAGTACCAATAACCCAATATCCTCTATCTTTTAATTTTTTTATTGCATTTACAAGGTTATTTACCATAATAATTTTAACATTTTCTATCGCACCGACACTAATCTTGATAACTGTACTGTTAACTTTGACACTTCTATCTTTAGGAATAATGATATTTTTGATTCCTGCGGCTTCACAAGTTCTAATTATTGCCCCAAAATTGTGAGGATCTTCCAAATGATCAAGCATTACTAAGGTATCTTCAGTAGCGTCATCTAGTGAATAGTATTTATACTCGTCCACTTCTAATATTATACCTTGGTGATTCCCTTTTTGTTTTTTATCTAATTCATATTTATCTAGGTATGTTATTTTTATATTGTTATTTTTTAATAAAATTAGTATTTCTTTTTCTTTGAAATTTTTATATAAAAATGCTTGTTTTACTTTTTCTTTTTTTAGAGCTTCTAAAGAAGCATTTTTTCCATATATATACATTATTCATCTCCTATTATAATACTTATTATTTTTTCTAATCTCTGTTTATCATTTATTTCTAAATAACCAATTAAAGCCTCAAAACCTGTTGAACGTTTATAAGTGATAATATCTGTATTTTTTGATGAATGACTTTTATGATTACGGGCTCTTTTTACAATATTTTTTTCATCTTCGGTTAAAATGTCCTTTTTAATTAACTTTTCTAAAATATCACTTTGGGCTTTAGCACTTACATACTTTACAGCATTTTTTTGAAGTTCATTTACTTTTATTATTCCTTTGTTGATCAGATGTTTTCTAATATATACCTCGTATACAGCATCTCCTAAATATGCGAGGGTTAAAGAATTATTTATGTTCATCATATCTATCAAATGTTATTCCTTTAATATATCCTAGTTTTATATCATTCATAATGACATTTATTACTTTATCATAATCTATTTCACCACCACTTATTAAACATCCTCTTTTTTTGCCAATTTCTTCTAAATCTTCAATAATGTCTTCATGTAGTGATTCTAAATTATATCTTTCTTTTAAGATATTTGGATAATATTTTTCTAAAGTACGTAGTATATATTCTGTAACATCATATAAAGGAAGAACTTCTTCTTTTATAGCAGTTAAAGCCGCTAAATTAAGGGCAGAATTGGTTAATTTTGGCCAAAGTATTCCTGGAGTATCTAGAAGTTCTATTTTGTCATTTACACGTATCCAACTAATATTTTTAGTAACCCCTGGTTTATTTCCAGTATTAACTACTTTTTTACCAGATAAACGGTTTATTAAAGTACTTTTACCCACATTTGGTACACCTACTACTAGAACTCTAGCTTTTCTTTTTAATAAGCCTTTTTCACTTCTTTTTTTATTTTCATCTTCCATAACTTTTTCGGTAAGACTTATTAATGGTTTTATATTAACATTACCATCTAAATTAAGTGATATTACTCTATTACCTTGTTTTTGATAATATTCTTTCCATTTTTCAGTTTCTGATTTATCACATAAATCATCTTTAGTAAAAATAATTATTTTTGGTTTATTTTTAATATATTCATCTATATCTATTATTTTTGATGAATAAGGTATTCGAGAATCAACCACTTCATAAACAATATCAATAAGAGGCAAATTTTCTTTTATTAATCTTTTTGTTTTAGCCATATGACCTGGATAATGGTTGATATTTATTTTATTAGAAGATTCAAACTCTTTATTATTCATTATGATCACTTCCTTATGTCAACTATAGCATGGTATCTAATATATAGTCAAGAACATAATTTTAAGTTTTATTAGATATATATTTAACTCATGATAATGTTTTTATTATTTATTTCAAATAGTCAAGTGCTTCTTTAAAATTGGCAATAGGCACAATAATAATATCATAGTTGTTTTTTTCTTTTAATTTCTTAGCTTCTTTATAATTATCACCCTTTGGTACTAGAAAAATATCAGCATTTTCATTTACGGCTCCTTGAAGTTTATATTTAATACCACTTACTTCACCTATTGTTTCATCCGCATTTATAGTACCAGTACCAGCAATTACTTTACCATTTGTTAAATCTACACTATTAATGAGACTATAAAGTGTTAATGTAATCATAAGTCCACCAGATGAACCTGATTCCGTACTTTTAAATTTTATGTTAATATTTTTGGAAGATTTTATGTCCTTAGTTTCAGTAATTAAAACCCCTACTTTTGGTATTCCCATTACATCTAAAAGTGTTGCGGTTCTTTGATATTTTTTATCATCATTTATAACAGTAAATTTTATTTTATCATTTACTTTTTTATCTTTTAAATAATTATATAAATCTTCTTTACTATTTACTACAAGATCATCTATTTTTATTATTTGGTCTTTTATTTTTAAATTGGTTTTAGCACTTTCATCTACATATGTTACATATACTTTATTATTTTCTACAGTATATGGAATATCTGAATATTTATAAGCTATTTCTAGGGCAATATTATTTCCTTCTTCTAAAAGCATTTTATTTCTATATTCTTCGTCTTCAATTTTTTCAGTACCACCAGTTATTTTATTTATACTTTCTATTTCATAGTCTGGATTAATTAAGGCATATAAAAGAGTTATAGGAGTACCCTTTATAGAAGATACATATGCCATATTTAAAC
>CAVHAY010000011.1:0-6069 GCA_963634115.1 Clostridia bacterium
TTAATAATCTTATCAAAATTATCAGAGCTTACATTTTCTTTTAAATATTGTATAATTTTTTCATCTTTACCTGATAAGATATCTTCATAATTATTTTTTAAAATACTGTATAATATATTAAGTTCCTTATTACTTAAAATGATGCCATTTTTGGTCGCAAAATCATTTACATTGTCTATAGAAATTTTACTTATATAATCTAAAATGATATTTTTCATAATCCCTCCCTATAATAGTATATGCGGAGGCACAAATAAATGAAGGAGGTGAGTACTTTGGTTAAAAGAAAAAAGAAAAAACAAAACACTGAAGAAGAATTAAAATCTACTATAAAAGGTCCTCGTATTAAAAGACATAAACAACTTCGTTACAACATGAGTTATAAACAAGACAAAGATATAAAAAAAGAAATAGAAAAAAGATATAATATCTTAACTGGTATTGTTATGATATTAGTAATTATTTTAACAAGTGGTCTTTTTGTTATACAAGTGGTAAAAAAAGATTATTATACATCTGAAGTAGAAACATTAACTCAAACAGTCGTAGAAGGCGATAGTGCCCCAAGAGGAAGAATATATGATAGAAACGGAAATATCTTAGTAGATAACAAAGCAGTTAAAGTAATATATTATAAAAAGCCCTCTGGTGTAACAAATAAACAAGAAATGAATACAGCCTATAAACTAGTAAATATGATTGAATTAGATTATTCATCCTTATCAGAATATGATCTCAAAAATTTTTGGATATTAAACCATAGTAAAAAAGCTAAAGAAAAAATAACCGATGAAGAATGGGATTTACTTGAAAAAAGAAAAATAGATACCGATGATATCCAAAAATATAAAATAGAAAGAGTTACTGAAGAAGATCTTGCTATTTATAGTGAAAATGATAAAAAAGCAGCCTATATATATGCTCTTATGAATATTGGATATTCATATGCTGAAAAAGTTATTAAAGATACTAACGTAACTGATGAAGAATATGCTCTTGTCGCAGAAAATCTAAGTAACTTGCCAGGAGTTGACGTGAAACTAGATTGGGAGAGAGTATATCCTTATGGTGATACTTTTAAAACCATATTTGGAAGCGTATCCACCAGTAAAACAGGTATACCATCAGAATTAAAAGAAAAATATTTAAAAGAAGGATATAGTTTAAATGATAGAGTAGGAACAAGTTATTTAGAATATCAGTATGAAAGTACACTAAAAGGTACTAAAAATAAATATTTAGTTAATAATGATGGTTCCTATCAACTATTAAAAGAAGGTAAGCGTGGTACTGATATAGTTATTAGCATTGATATTACTCTCCAGCAGGCCCTAGAACAAATATTAACAGAACAAGTTTTATATACTAAAAAAAATGAAATAAATACAGATTATTATAATAGATCATTTGTAATTATATCTAATCCCCAAACAGGCGAAATACTAGCTATGGCTGGTAAACAAGTAAAAGAAGAAAATGGAGAATATACCGTAGTCGATTATACTCCAGGAATTATGACTTCTCCTGTCGTAATGGGCTCAGCTATAAAAGGTGCAAGTCAAATAGTAGGCTATAATACAGGTGCCCTTAAAATAGGAGAAACTAGACTTGATCAATGTGTTAAAATTGCCGCCACCAAAGAAAAGTGTTCATGGCGAAGCCTTGGAGTTTTAAATGATATAACTGCTCTGGCATATTCCTCAAATACCTATCAATATTATACTGCTATCAAAGTTGGTAACGGGAACTATGTTTATAATAAGCCACTTACCGTAGATGATAAAGCTTTTGACACATATCGTAACACCTTTGCGCAGTTCGGACTAGGAGTCAAAACAGGCATAGATTTACCAACCGAAAGCTTAGGATATAAAGGAAATAATACCGGTGCTGGATACTTACTAGACTTTTCTATTGGACAGTATGATACCTACACCCCTATTCAGTTATCACAATATATAAATACCATCGCCAATGGCGGTAGTAGATTAGAACCTATGCTTTATATTGGTAAATATGATAGTAATAGCGAAAGCAAAATAAAAGATAAAAAAGAAAAAAAAGTTTTAAATACAGTTGAAACAGATAGTAAATATATGGATAGAGTTCATCAAGGATTTGAAGCCGTTTTATCTTACGGTACAGGCGCAGGATATATAAATGCTGAATATAAGCCAGCCGGAAAAACAGGCACAAGTGAAAGCTTTGTTGATACTGATAATGACGGTAAAATAGATACAGCAACAACCTCAACAACCTTTGTCGCCTACGCACCATATGATAACCCAACCGTTTCATTTACCATAGTATCACCAGACATATCTATTCCAAATGGTGCATATAGTTATCAATCATCAATAAATAAAAGAATAGCACAGGCAATATCTAAAAAATACTTTGAAATTTACAAATAATCTGCTATAATGTAAATATACGTAAAGAAGGAGGGATATTATGGCAAAAAAAGGAGAAGCAAGAGAAAATATCACACTTGCATGTACTGAGTGTGGAAATGAAAATAAACGTACTGAAAAAAATAAAAGAAATACAAGTGAACGTTTAGAATTAAAAATACATTGTAATAAATGTAATAAACATACTTTACATAAAGAGAAAAAGTAGGAGGGTAATAAATGATTAACATTAACGATATTAAAAATGGTATGACCGTTATTATTGATGGTAAAATATGCCAAATAATGGAGTTTTTGCACGTTAAGCCAGGTAAAGGTCCCGCTTTTGTTAGAATAAAACTAAAAAATCTAAGAACCGGATCAACTGTTGAGCAAACTTTTAATACTAATATTAAATTAGAAAAAGCTATGCTTGAGAAAAGTTCTATGCAATTTTTATATGAGAATGCTGGTAATTATAATTTTATGAATATGGAAACATATGAGCAAATAGAACTTTCTAAAGAAAATTTAGGTGAAAATGCTAAATATTTAAAAGAAGGATTAGATATAGAATTATCTTTCTATAAAGGAGAACTACTAGGTATTATATTGCCAGAAAAAATTACCTATACAGTTACTGAAACAGAGCCAGCTGTAAAAGGAAATACAGCAACTAATGCTACAAAAGAGGCTGTACTTACCAATGGACTAACTGTTAAGGTACCTTTATTCATAAATATTGGTGATGAAATAGTAGTATCTACTAAAGACGGAAAATATGATTCTAGGGCTTAATAATAAAGAATAAAAAGAGGTGAAATTATGCTTAGCAAGAAAAGATTTATGGCTATTAAAAATTTGGCCAAAGAAGTAAGAGAGGCCAATAAAGATATTTTTGAAAAATTTACAAATGAACCCATTGAACAGGCTGTAAAAGATAAAGATGAGTTTGTATCAAAAATAATGAAAGATATTAATTTTAGTGATGATGAACAAGGCAAAGAAGAAAAACAAATGTTTAGAGCAAGTGTTTTAATTCCTGATGATGATGATTTCTATACAGTTTATTTTGAAGATAAGAATATTCGTAGTTTAATGAATAGATATGCTGTTAGTATCGAGGATATAATGAGTAAAATTACTGAACTTAATATTTATGGTAAATATCTTGAAGAAGATAGAAATGAAAAAGAATCTACTACTGATGATTTTGTAGATGAAATGGTTAATATGTCATTCGAAAATGCAGAAAGTTTGCTTAATGAAATATCTGAACTCGCAGATTCTATGGAACAAGAATTAAACATTAGTGATGATGAAAATAATGAAGATGAAAAAGATACTTCAACAGTAGAAGAATATGAAAATGAAGAAAACTTTGAAGATACTGTTTCTATGAGTTATGAAGATGTTGATTTTGATAGTATGAGTAATGCTGTTACTGGTTTTGTGGAAGATTATAATAGAATAAAAAAAGATCTTAATATGGCCAAAGATGAGCTTGAAAAAGCAACAGCAAATAGTAATGCTTTAATGGAAAATATTGAAAATCTAAAACAAGAAAATAAAGAATTAAAACAAAATAATTTAAATAGTGCAAATACCATTAGAGAAACCACTGAAAAATATCATAATATTTTAAATGAAAATGCTATTTTAAAAGAACGTAATGACAAATTAGAGGAAAAAATAAAACAATCCTCTGAATTACTTCGTCGCATTTATAATAGTATGCATAAAAAATAATATACTATAAAAAGTATATTTTTTTTATAATTAAAAAAAATATTATTTTATTTTGTTTTCACATATTTTTATGGTATGATTAAAGTAATAAGGAGTGGATATTATATGAAAAAAGTTAGTGGCTTATTATTGGTAGTTTTATGCATTATAGTTATGGATAGTGTAAAAGCCAATACTCTACATAGTTTAGATACTAGTGTTTATATTGATAATAATGGAGATGGCCATGTTACTGAAACTTGGGATTATACGGCCGATACTGGGACCGAAAATTATCATTCATTTGAACAAATGAATGATAGAACCATAACAGATTTTAAAGTAAATATGGATGGAAAAGACTATACCTATGTTGATTATTGGAATGTACGCGATTCCAAAAAGGATAAAGCTTTCAAAAATGGTATTAATTATACCGCTAATGGTTTTGAATTATGTCATGGCATAGAGTACGGTAATCATATTTATATAGTAACCTATATCATTAAAAATTTAGTATGGAATTATGATGATAATCAAATATTGTATTTTAGTTTTTTACCTCAAAACATGAAAACACCCCCTATACATTATAAATTGACTATTTATGGTGATAGTAGTTTTGATGGAGTAAAATATAGTTCATATGGATTTAATAGTACTAATAAAATAGAAGATGGAAAAGTTATATTTCAAAGTAATGAAGAAATGAATTCAAATGAATATGTAGTTGCGTTGGTAGGTTTTCCCTTAAATACTTTCAACGCAAGTATAACTAAAAGTGGAACCTTTGATAATATCGCAAGCGAAGCAAGAGAAGGTGCAACATTAAACAGTACTGATAAAACTACCTTCTTAGATGTTTTACTTTTTGCTATTCCAATTATATTTACTTTAGGTATTTTTGGATTAATAATATGGGTAGCATATAATAACAAAGATAAATATGATTATAAAAATTATTTTATACCAAAAACAGTAAACAATTTTAGAGATATTCCCTTTAATAAAGATATAATGCTTTCATATTTCACAGGAATAAAAGAAAATATTTATAAAAAAGAAAACCTTATAGGAATGTTTTTACTCAAATGGATTAAAGAAAAGAAACTAGTTATGGTTCCAACAGAGAGTAATGGTGTCTTTGATTTCAATAAAAACGATAATTATTATTTAGACTTAAATAATTTAATAGTTACAGGAAACATCACCGAAGTAACACTTGCTAATTATTTAATGGCTGCTGCAGACAGTAATAAACACTTAACACCTAAAAAATTTAAAAAATGGTGTTATAGTAATTATCAAAAAATAAATACATTAATTGAAGATGCTTACACTAATTCTAGAGCACTACTAATTAATGAAGGTTATATTACTTTAGTAAATGATGAAAAAAATAGACCAGTTTATGTCTTAACAAATAAATTACAAGACGAAACTATAAAATTAAAAGGCCTAAAACAGTTTTTGAATGATATGTCTTTAATAAATGAAAAGAAAGCTATAGAAGTACATATATGGGATGAATATTTAATTTTTGCGACAGGATTTGGTATTGCTGATAAAGTTGCTAAACAATTTAAAGATTTCCATCCAGTAGAATATAATAGTGCTGACTACTATTATTATAATAATATTTATTGGGTTACCTATTTTAGTACTGCCAGTTATCATTCTGCCACAAATGCAGCCAGCGCTGCCTCATCATCTGGTGGTAGTTTCTCTGGTGGAGGATTTTCGTCAGGAGGTTTCTCTTCTGGAGGTGGAGGAATTAGATAACATTCACTTAAATATCAAAAGACTTCATTAATGAAGTTTTTTTTGATATAATTATATAGGAGGTTTTGAGATGAATACAAAATTATTAAAAAAATGTCTAGAATTTTCAAGAGAAAATCATGAAATAGCTAAAGAATTTTTTTCTGTTATGGCAGATATATTGGAG
>CAVHAY010000012.1:0-997 GCA_963634115.1 Clostridia bacterium
TATAATATATAAAATATAGGGCTGCTCTTATTAATTATAACAGCTTGCTTAGAAAAACACAACAAAATTGAAAGGTAAACAGTTTAAATATTCTATTTATATAAATATGAGGTTGTATACTACCAATTTGGTAATAAAGCTGACGTTACTTAATTTATAAAAGGGTTTTGTGAAATTTTAGTAAAGGGTACTTTGCTTATCTATGTTTTTCAACATATAGCATTTTAAACTATTTTATGTTAAAATTAGGTTGGAGGGATATTATGAATAAACCAAATCTTTTACCAGCAGATACTTATATAGTAAAAAATGGAACTATACTAGATAATGAATATCGTAATATCCTAATGAAATTATATCAACCTGTAATTGGGGCTGTTTCAGTTAATTTATATTTAACTTTATGGAGTGATTTAGATTCACTTAAGATTATATCAACTGAATATACTCATCATTATTTGATGACTCAAATGCGATTAAAACTAGAAGATATAGAAGAAGCTAGAGAAAAATTAGAGGCTATAGGTCTTTTAAAAACATATTTAAAAAGAGATACTATAAATACTTATATATACGAATTATATTCACCACTTTCTCCTAAAGAATTTTTAGATAATCCAATACTTTCTATTACTTTAGAGAATAATATAGGGAAACAAAATTTAAAAAAAATAATAGAGTTCTTTAGTATCCCTAAAATAAAACAAACAGAATATGAAGAGATAACTTTACCTTTTAATGAGGTGTTTGAGGTTACCAATGTAAGTGATACTGTAGATACAAATAATATTCGTAGTGTAAATCATTTAGATATGATAGTAAATAGTAAAATAGATTTAGCGAGCGTGCTTTCAAATATTCCAAAAGAATATTTGAATCCAGCATCTATTACTAATGAAATTAAAAGTTTAATTTATAAGCTTGTATTTATATATAGTTTAAATAAAGATGATTTAGAAGAACTTATAAGAAATTCTATAAATGAAAAACATATGAT
>CAVHAY010000012.1:1007-8790 GCA_963634115.1 Clostridia bacterium
ATAAGGATATTTTAAGAAAAAATTGTAATAACTATTATATTTTTGAAAACAAGGGTAATAGTCCATCATTGATATATAAATCTCAGCCTGAATACTTAAGAAAACAAGTTTCAGATACTTCAAAGAAAAATAAAATGATTTATACTTTTGAAACAACTTCACCATATAATTTTCTTTCAGGTAAAAATAAAGGAATTAAACCAAGTAAGAATGATTTATCATTGCTTGAAACATTAATGATAGACTATGAACTTGCCCCTGGGGTTGTGAATGTTTTAATAGATTATGTTTTAAAAATAAATAATAATAAATTAACTAAAAATTTCTGTACCGCTATTGCGACTCAATGGAAACGTTATAACATTACAACTGTAGAAGATGCAATGAATTTATGTAAGAAAGAAAATAAATCAAAAACAAAAAAAATATCATCAAATACTAAGGTGAAAAAGCAAGAAGAAAAACCTGAATGGTATGGCGCTAAATTGGAAGAGGATCTTGCTAGTGCAGAAGAGATAGAAGCATTAGAAAAAATGCTAAAAAGGTAGGTGAATTATGCAGAGGGTATCAAATATTACTAATCAAAATAGTGTTTCTAATTTAGATAGAAAATTAAATGAAGCTTATGATGAGGCTTTAAATGATGAGGTTTTTAAGGAGATTGCTATAAAATTAAAATTAAAAAGAGAGTATTTAATTCACTATACGTCTTCATTAAAACAGTGTGCTAGTGATTATTCTAATTGTAAATGTTGTGCTGGGTTAATTGAATGTAAAAATCAAATAGAAGGGTATGCTTATCTGCCAAAAAATGAACAAGGTAATATTACATTTTCATATAGACCGTGTAAATATAAAAAGAAGATGGTTTCTAAAACTAAATATCAAAATAATATGACTGTTTGTAATGTCCCAGAAGAGATTAGAAATGCATCTTTTAATAAAATTCATAAGACTGATAAAAAAAGGTTTGATACTATTATTTGGTTAACTAATTTTTTAAATACTTTTAAAGAGAATCCTCATCAAAAAGGTTTATATTTATGTGGTAATTTTGGTTCTGGGAAGACTTATTTAATAGCGGCTATGTTTAATGAATTAGCTAAAGAAAATGTTAAAAGCGCTATTATATTTTGGCCAGAATTTTTAAGAGATTTAAAAACATCATTTAATTCTGAATATAAAAATGATTTTAATAATAAATTTAATGATATAAAAAAAGCACCTTTGTTATTAATAGATGATCTTGGTGCTGAATCTATTACTCCATGGTCTAGAGATGAAATATTGTGCCCAATACTGCAATATAGAATGGAAGAAAAGCTGCCAACGTTTATAACATCAAATTTAGATAAAAAAGCTTTGGAAAATCATTTGGCTATAACTTCTAAGGGTGATGAAATAATAAAAGCTGGAAGAATAATATCTAGAATAGAACAACTTACTGATTATAAAGAAATGATTAGTAAGAATCTTAGAAAATAATGTACTGGTATAAAAAATATGCAGTATGATAGTGAAAGATTTTTATATATGAGATAATTATATAAAGTCTTTTTATTTTTGAATAATATGATAATTGTTTAAATAATATTTTATGTAGTAACTCTTGAATTAATAAATAATATGTGTTATGATAGGTGTACAAAAACGAAGAAGAGGACACGATTATTAAGAAGTATTTTAAAGTGAGTTTAGGACAGTGTAAACTAAGCAAATAACCTTAATTAATTACTACCTTGGAGTTGGAACACTAAAAAGTTACCCGGCAGTCCCGTTACCCATAAATTAAGTTATAAAGTAGGATGGTACCGCGAATCTTCGCTCCTTGATTATTCAAGGAGTTTTTATATGAAAAAATTAAATTTAAAAGATATTAATGTTATTTCAATGCATAAGTTTTTAGAAAATTACTGCAGTATTTATAATGATGTTTTATTAGAACAATTATGTGCAAGGACACATAAAGAATTAAAACAATTAAAAGAAGATTATTTACCACTTATTACTATTCCTTTTGATGGTGTTACTGAAGAAGATTTAGTTACGGGGAATATAATTTATGTATTAGATAGAAATAATAATGTTGCCCCGTATAAAAATCCTTTACATAAGTCTTTAGATGATTTATTTGAAGAAGATGAACATTATGAAACTAAAATATATAATAGGAGAGGAATATAAATGATTAATATTAAGGAAAATGAAATGTTAAATATACTAAATCATAGCTGTGCTCATTTAATGGCTCATGCTATAAAGCACTTATATCCAAAGGCTCTTTTTTGGGTAGGGCCTGCAGTAAAAGAAGGCTTTTATTATGATATTGATTTAGATGAAAAAATAAATGATGAATCATTAGAAAAAATATCTAAAGAAATGAAAAAAATTGCTAAATCAGATAAATTAATTAAAAAAATAGTTTTAACTAAAGAAGAGGCTTTAGAAATATTTAAAGATAATCCTTATAAAATTGAACTTATAAATGATATACCAGATGATGAAGTTATTACGGCTTATAAACAAGATGATTTTATTGATTTATGTCGTGGTCCGCATGTAAAAAGTACTAAAGCTCTTAAGAATTTTAAATTACTTAAAGTAGCAGGTGCTTACTATAAGGGTGATTCTAATAATAAAGTTTTGCAAAGGATATATGGTGTATGTTTTGAATCTGAAGAAGAACTTCAACAGCACTTACAATGTTTAGAAGAAGCTAAGCTACGTGATCATCGTAAGATTGGTAAAGAGCTTGATATTTTTATGACTGATGATTTAGTTGGTAGAGGGCTGCCAATGTATTTGCCAAATGGCTATATAATTTTTAGTAGTCTTGAAAATTATATTAAAACTAAAGAAATAAAATTAGGTTATAAGCATGTAAAAACTCCATGTTTAGGGAATTTTGAATTATATAAAACATCAGGACATTGGGATCACTATAAAGATGATATGTTTCCGGTTATGAAACTTGATGATGAATCATATGTTTTAAGACCAATGAATTGTCCACATCATATGATAATATATAAAAATGAATTACATTCATATAAAGATTTACCTATTAAAATAGGGGAAATTGCCCCAGATTTTAGGTATGAATCTTCTGGATCTTTAAAAGGTATTGAAAGGACAAGACACTTTTGTCAAAATGATGCTCATCTTTTTGTAACTTTGGAGCAAGTAAAAGAAATTTTTAAAGAAGTAGTAGATTTAATATTAGAAGTTTATAAAGACTTTAATATAAAAGATTATAGATTTGAATTATCATTAAGAGATAAAGATGATAAAGAGAAATATTTTCAAGATGATGAAATGTGGGATAAAGCTGAAAATATGCTTAGAGATGTTTTAAATGAAATAGGTATAGATTATACTGAACAAATAGGTGAGGCGGCTTTTTATGGTCCTAAGTTAGATGTTCAAGTATCTCCGGCGGTAGGAGGTGAGGTAACTTTATCAACTTGTCAGTTAGATTTTTGTTTACCTAAAAAGTTTGATTTAACTTATGTTGATAAAAATGGTGAGAAACAGACTCCTGTTGTTATACATAGGGCAATATTAGGATCATTAGATAGGTTTATTGCATATTTATTAGAAGAAACTAAAGGTGTACTTCCAGTATGGTTATCTCCTATACAAGTAAATATTATTCCTGTAAATAATGAATATCATCTTGATTATTGTAAGTATATATGTGAAACATTACAAAATGATAATATTAGAGTGAAAATTGATGATAGAGATGAGAAACTAGGATATAGGGTTAGAGAGAGTATTACTAAAAAAATACCTTATGCTTTAATAATTGGTGATAATGAAAAAGCAGAAAATAAGGTAACTATTCGTAGGTATGGGACTAGTGAAAATAAAACTATTTCTTTTCTTGAGTTTGTAGATACTATTAAAGCAGTAATAAAAAGAAAAGAATAATAATTTAAAAAGGCTTTAGAGTAATGCTTTAAAGTTTTTTTTGTCTACACAAAAATATAAAAAGGTGAAAATATGTGTTTTTGTGCCAAAATAGTTGACCGGTTATTCAAGCGTATGTTATATATTTAAAGAAGGTGATATTGTGGAGAGAATTATAATGCATATAGATGTTAATAATGCTTTTCTTTCATGGACGGCAATTGATCTTTTAAGACATGGTAATAAAGTAGATATTAGAAATACTTATGCCATAATAGGTAATGAAAAAGAAAAAAGGCATGGTATTGTTTTGGCTAAGTCAAATTCTATAAAAAAATTAGGTGTAAAAACTGCGGAACCTATATTTATGGCTAGAAAAAAATGTCCTAGTTTAAAGGTTTATCCACCTCATTTTAAATGGTATAAGTATATGAGTTATAAGATGTTTAATCTTATAGAAGGTTATGTTTCTACAATAGAAAAGTTTAGTATTGATGAGTGTTTTTTAGATTATACTGCATATCAAAGTATATATGGGGACCCTGTAAAGTTTGCTTATAAAATTAAAGATGAAATTGAAAGAAAACTAGGTTTTACTGTGAATGTAGGTGTAGCTAATAATAAATTATGTGCAAAAATGGCTTCTGATTTTGAAAAGCCTAATAAAGTACATACCTTGTTTAATTATGAAATAGATAGTAAAATGAAGCCCTTGCCAATAGAAGATTTATTTTTTATTGGTAAAAAGACGGCTACTAAATTAAGAAATTTAAATATAAATACTATATATGATTTAAGTGTTATAAATCCAGATGTTTTATATCCATATTTTAAAAATAATGCTTATAAAATGATAGAATTTGCTAATGGTATTGATAATTCGAAAGTAGAAAAAAGAGGTCCTAGAAAGGGACTGAGTAATTCTATAACAACTGCTAAAAATTTAATTCATGTAGAGGAAGTATATGAAATATTAAAAAGTATTAGTGAGAATTTATCAACTACTTTAAAGAAAGAAAAGAGATATGCTAGAATAGTTAGAGTTTCTCTTAAAAGTTCTACTTTTAAAACTTATTCTCATCAAATGAAATTAGATAATCCAACATGTAGTAGTGCTAAAATATATGATAGTGCTAAAAGGCTGGCGAAAGAACTTTGGCGTGATGAGAAAATTAGATTGGTATCTCTTGCTGTAGATAATTTAACTGATAAGGCATATTTTCAAACATCAATATTTGATGGTAATGATTGTAATTTTTTTGAAGAAAAAAAGCTGGATGATATTTTGGAAGAAATAAAAAGTAAATTTGGTTCAGAAATTATTACAAAAGCTTCATCAAAAAATAAAAAACATTAATATAAAAACTTTAAAATGTGTTATACTTAAAATAGAAAAGAGGTAACAAGATGGATAAAGGCATATTAGAAAATATAAGTAAAGATTTAAATATAGAAGTTAATCAAGTTGAGGCTACGTTAAAACTGTTAGAAGATGGTAATACTATTCCGTTTATTGCTAGATATAGAAAAGAGGTTACTAAGGGTTTAGATGAAGAAGCAATAAAACAAATAAATGAAGTTTATGTATATGAAGTAAATCTATTAAAAAGAAAAGAAGATGTTATAAGATTAATAGATGAAAAGGATTTACTGACAGATGAATTAAAAAAACAAATTTTAGAGGCTAAAAAAATAGTGGAAGTAGAAGATTTATATAGACCATATAAAGAAAAGAAAAAAACTAAAGCTTCAGAGGCTATTAAAAATGGTTTAGAACCACTTGCTAAACAAATTATGGCTTATACTACTAAGGATATTGATAGTTTAGTAAAACCATATATTAATGAAAATGTTTCTGATAAAGAAAAAGCTGTAGAAGGTGCTGGTTATATTATTGCTGAATGGATAAGTGATAATGCTTATTACCGTAAATGGATAAGAAATTTTGTTTATAATACGGGTATGTTAACTACTAAAAAGAAAAAAGCTGCTACTGATGAAAATAAAGTATATGAGATGTATTATGATTTTAATGAAAGGGTTAAATATGTTAAAAGTCATAGAATAATGGCTATTAATAGGGCCGAAGATGAGAAGGTAATAACTGTTTCTATAAATGTAGATAAAGATAAGATAATAGAATATTTAAATAAAAGAGTTATTAAAAAGCCATCTCCGCTTAATTATATTATAGAAAAGGCTATTCAAGATAGTTTTAAAAGGCTTATATTTCCATCGGTAGAAAGAGAAATTAGAAGTGATTTAACTAGTAATGCTGAAGATGATTCTATAAATAATTTTAGTGTAAATTTGGAAAATTTACTTATGCAACGACCGATGAAAGATAATGTTGTTTTAGGTTTTGATCCGGGATATACTAATGGTTGTAAACTGGCAATAATAGATAAAACTGGTAAATATTTAAAATCGTTAATAATAAATCCGTTTAAACAAAAAAAGCACCTTGATGAGATAAAAAAACAATTAGTGGAACTTATAAAAAAATATAAAGTAAATATAATTGCTATTGGAAATGGTACGGCTTCAAGAGAAAGTGAGAAGCTTATTGCTGATCTTATTAAAGATAATAATCTTGATTGTAGATATGCAATAGTATCTGAAGCAGGGGCATCTATTTATTCGACTGAAAAAGTAGCAATTAATGAATTTCCAAATTTATCTCCTAATGAAAGAAGTGCTATAAGTATTGGTAGAAGGTTGCAAGATCCATTATCAGAACTTGTAAAAATACCACCAGAGGGTATGGGAGTAGGTTCTTATCAACATGATTTACCAACTAAAAAATTGAAGGAAGAATTAAGTTTTGTGGTAACTAAAGCTGTTAATAGTGTGGGTGTAAATGTAAATACGGCATCATCTTCTTTACTTAAGTATGTATCTGGTTTAACTCAAAAAAATATTGATAAAATAATAAATTATCGTGAAGAAAATGGCAAGATAAAAACTAGAGAAGAGATAAAACGTAAAAAAATACTTAGTGATAAAGTTTATGAACAGGCAATAGGGTTTCTTAGAATAACTGAAGGTGATAATATTTTGGATACTACATCTATTCACCCAGAAAGTTATGATATTGCTAAAAAATTATTAGAAATTTTAAATTTAAAAGAGGTGCAAATTGGGACATCTATTTTACAAGAAAAATTAAAAAATATTAATGTAGATGAATATGTATCTATATTAAATACTGATAGATATACTTTAGAAGATGTTATAGAAGCATTAGAAAAACCAAATAGAGATCCTAGAGATGAAATAGAAGGTCCAATTTTAAAAAGTGATATTTTAGATATTAAAGATTTAAAATTAGGTATGAAATTAGAAGGAGTCATTAGAAATGTTGTTCCATTTGGAGCTTTTATTGATATTGGATTACATAATGATGCTTTAGCGCATATTTCTAAATTAACAAAGGATTTTATAAAAGATCCAAATGAAGTTGTTAAGGTTGGAGATATTGTTAGCTGTTATGTTGATGAAATAGATACTAATAAGAATAAAGTTTCATTATCATTATTAGAACCGAAGGAGGCTTAATGAAAAAATTATTATTTGTTATTATTCTTTTGATGATTTCTGGATGTACTATACAAGATGAATATTTTACTCAAGAGTGTAGTAGGGTTATCAAGACAACTGATACTACTGATAAAATAAAAAAAATAGTTACTTATAATAATTATGATGAAGTAACTAATATTGTTATTACTAGAACTTTTATAGCAAAAAATGAAAATGGTATAGATACTTTAAAAAGTATAAAATTGTCTGCGAATGATTATAATAATGACTTAATTTCTGATGCTATAAAGGTTAGTATAAAGGAAGATACTAATAAAAAATATAAGGT
>CAVHAY010000013.1:0-2982 GCA_963634115.1 Clostridia bacterium
CAGTCGCATTTTCATCATCTTTTTTAATTATAATTTTTTTCAAATTATTATTTTTCTATAATCTTTGATAAGAAACAATTATTTTGCCAATTCGCTTATTTTACTCATATCTGGTTTTTCAGCAGTACTTATATTATTTGTAGTATCACTATATTCAGCACTCTTTAATATACTTGAAACTTTTTCTAATAATTTATAATCAAATTCATTATCTGAAGTAGAAGCTAATATTCCAAATAAATTCATTGAAGTTGCTTTTGTTACTCCAACTAAAATATTTGTACCACTTTTTGATAGTTCTAAAGTAATAAATGGCATTCCACCAATTGTTTTTTCTACTGCTGCACTAGCAGTGAATCCCATTGATTGATATGTAGTTTGAAGTTGGTTTTTATTAGTTAATGCATTATTATAAGAACCATCTACTATTTCAATATCTGTAACCCATGTACCATCTTCATCTCCTATAAGAAGAGAATTTGACTGTATTTCATATACTAAATTTGTTGGAATTTTAAATGTAAATCCATTAAATTTAACAGTATAATTAGAATTACTATCATTAGTTGTTGAAGTAGTCTCTTTACTGCTTTCAGAACTATCTGATTTTTTATCACCAAATACATTAAAGCCTACTACAGCACATACAATAGCTATTACAATTATAATTCCTATTATAATAAACATTATACTATTATTTTTTGGAGCCTGATTCATTGGTTGTGGATTATATCCATTTGTCCATTCTGGTTGTGGCATAGGAGCTTGATTATAATTATTCATAGGTTGTTGAGACATATCAGGTTGTGGCATATTTGACTGTGTATAATCTTGCGTTGTTTGATTATCTACTCCTTCATTATTATTTTGAACACTTGTGTCAGAAACTGGTGTTCCACAGTTTTTACAAAATTGATCATTTTCAGTTAATTGAAAACCACATTTTTTACAATTCATTTTTCTTTCCTTCTTTCTTTAATTTATAGTTTTTTCTTTTAATTCAAAATTAGTTGCTTGATTTATTATATCTTCACTAATTTCTTTACCATTTCCTTTTATTTCAATTATTAAATAACTATCATCATTTAATTTATAAAATAATGCTTTATGATTGATGTAATATTTATACCTATTAATATTCGTAAATGGTATTCCTCCTAAATCAGTATATCCTCCAACATATTCCATAAATTGTTTATTATTACTTGTTATATCTCCAACAAATTGATAATAATTATATTCACCATATGCTTGTATAAACATCTTATTTAATAATTCAACATTTTTTGCCACATCATTCGTAACGCTCAAATTATAATGAATTATGTAATCATATAGTTCTTTTTCTGCATCATAATTTAATCCAAAATATCTTTCGTTATATAAATTATTTCCTTCATCTATTTCTTTATAATTTTTAGGTAATCTTATAATTATATTATTAACTTTATTTTTTTCATATCCAATATATTTTTTAAGATTTGCTACCACATATTCATTATCAATTTTATTTTTTGTATAACTTGAATAGCTTGATACTGATTTTATTTTTATTGAATTTAATAGTTTTTTTGTAATAGAACCACCTGTAGACTTTATAGTAATTATTAATATATGATTCTTATCTAAAGAATATATTAATTCTACATTTTCGGCAGTTTTTTTATATGATTTAGCTTCAGATTTATCACTATAATTTGTTATATTCGTTTTATATGAATTTTTATATATATAACTATCAGAATATTTACTATCTAATTTTGAAAGTTGTTCCTTAAAATTAGATGTATTTTTATCTTTTTTATATGCTTTGTAATTATTATATACATTAATAGAATTATCTTTATCTAAATATTCATAAACATTTTTATTATAAATATTAACACTTATTGTCATCTGAGCATTGTCATAATTTTTTAGATTAAAATAATTGAAAGTTGTATTAAAAGAGTTAAGTTCAAATGCAGAAGGCACTTCATAAACAACTTTATAATTATTGGAACCTATTTCATACTTTTTATTATTTGTAAGTATTTTATCTAAATCTTTTGATTCAGAATAACTTATCTTGGAAGATTTAGTTTTAATATTGTTTTTTACTTCAAAAGTTTCATCTGTTGTATTAAAATTATAAACTATGTTTTGAACACTATCTAAAAGCATATCAAAATATTTATTCTTTGCTTCATAACTTGCTACTATTAATTTATCACTTTTTTTAAAAGCCATAATCATTACTTGTTCCTTTTCAGTTTCATATAATAACTTATATCCCTGAAATTCATATTTAGTAAAAATATCTTTTTGTTTGGAAATCAATTTATATGTTTTATTTTGCTCCCCAATACTATAAACAATTTCATCTATTAAATCATCAATGTCAGAATATTTATATTCTTTATCAAGATTAATCATTTCTATTTTTAATAAACTCTTACTAGATTTATGGTTTAAAGTTATATAGTTATCTTTTTTTTCTTTTACTTTCCAACTATTATCGTATTTTAAACTATAATTTTTTTCATTTAAAGTAACAAGATTCGAGCTTGATTTTAATATATTAAATAATGTTAAACATAAAATTCCAATTAACACTATTGCTAAAGCTATAATAATTGCAATTTTATATCTTTTATAAATATCATATAATTTTTCTTTCATAATTTCACCATCACTACAATTAAATAATCAAATTCATTCATTATAATTATTTTATAATTTTTATTTTGATAAATACATTTTGAATCACTGTTAAGTATTTCTTTATATCCATCTTTAATTAATTGTTCTTTATATGAAGCCGCTAACTGCACACCATTAATATAACTAGAAATTTTATTTTTATATCTCAAACTAACAATACCATTATCATAATTTGCTTTTATTAATTCTAGTTTTATATTATTTTCTATATCACCAATTTTTGAATATTTTTTCCATATATTTTTTGGCAATGTATTTATTGCTTTTTCATTATTATAT
>CAVHAY010000014.1:0-4573 GCA_963634115.1 Clostridia bacterium
AAAATAATAAGTATGTGTTAGAATATACATGTTTTTTTAGAATATAGTTTATTAGGTGAACTTATGCTAAAAAAAATAATAATATCTTTATTTATAATTTTATATGTTTGTGGTTGTGATAAAAGTACTGATGTGTACTCTTTTACTGATGATGATAATAAAATTTCTATCAACTACCCTATTACTGGTATTGGTAAACTTGATGATGCGATTAGTTCATATATAAACAATGTTAAAAATGATTATGATAAGAAGTATAGTAAGAAAAAAAATACGGAGTTAAATATTTCTTATTCATACAAAAAAGTTAATGACAGTGTAGTTAGTGTAGGACTTTTGACAAATATTTATACTGGTAAGAATATTTATAAAATTAAAACGTTCGCGTATGATGAAAGTCTTGATAAGTTTTTAAGTATAGACAATATTGTAAATGATTTAGAGGCCCTTGATTATGATATTAAAACAGAAATTTTAAATAAATATAGGGATGCAGATATGGATTTTTTGGCAAGTTTTAGTTATGATTATTTTACAATAGATGGTGAGAATTTAACAATTTATTTTAACCCTGAAGATATTGGTGATAAGTATGATGAAATTATTTACTTAGATATCTCGCTTAATACACTTGATTTACTTTTTGATACACAAAGTGAAACAGATAATAATTTATATTTTGATTTAAAAGAAAGAAATATTGATCCAGATAACAAAGTTGTTGCCCTGACATTTGATGATGGTCCAAGTAAATATACAAAGGAAATTATTGATATATTAAAAAATAATAACGCTGTCGCTACTTTCTTTGTAGTTGGAAACAGACTTAGTTTTTATGAAGACACTTTAAAAGATATGCTTAATGCTGGAAATGAAATTGGTAATCATTCATATAGTCATAAATGGTTAAATAGGCTTTCCAAAGATGAATTTCTTTTGGAAATTAATAATACTCAAAATGAAATTAAGAGAATTACTGGTTATATTCCTAAAGTCTTTAGACCAACTTATGGTGGATACAGTGATAAGTTGAAACTTTATACTGATTTAACTTTTGTTTTATGGGATGTAGATTCAAATGACTGGAAGGTTAAAAATGCTGACAAAATTTATAACAATATAATTAAATCAACTTTTGATGGTAGTATTGTTTTAATGCACGATAATCATAGATATGCCGCAGAAAGTCTAGATAAAGTTATTAAGAAGCTTAAAGATAGTGGTTATAGTTTTGTTACGATCAGTGAACTTTTAGAGGTTAAGAAATTAAGGAATGAGTAATTATGATTTAGAAGAAGTTAAACTAATAAAGGTCCAGATGTTTTTATCTATTTTGGCAATTATTACAGTTATGGTGTCTTTGGGACTATCTTATAATGAAATTTTAAAGTTAAATAAAACTACTCCTATTATTTCTAGCAAGATGGAAAATAATATTTTAATTTCCAACCGATTGTTAATTTTAATTATTGGTATTGGATTTTTATATATTAATTATATTGATAGGAATATTAAACAAAAGTATGGAAAAAATTTACATGACGCTGACGCACAAATCACTGCGAGTGTTTTGTCGGTTATTGCTTCTATTATTGTATTAAATACTGCTTTTAGTGAGGAAAATGGAGAAACAGAGCTTGAAAATCCAGAGTTATAGGTAAGTTTTTACATAAATTTATATTTTTTGCAAATGTGTTAAGAGATGTAAAATCCACGAAAAAAAGGCCTATTTGGCCTCTTCTACTGCTCTTGTTTCTCTTACAACTACAACTTTTATTGTCCCTGGATATTGAAGACTTTCTTCTATTTTTTCTTTTATTTGACGTGCCACCTGATGACTTTTTACATCATTCACTTCTTCAGGTTTAACAATAACTCTAAGTTCTCTACCAGCTTGAACGGCATATGTCTTTTCAACACCTTCAATATCATTTGCAATATTTTCTAATTCAGTTAGTCTTTGAATATAATTTTCAAGTGAATCATTTCTGGCGCCTGGTCTTGATGCAGATAAGGTATCAGCAATTGCGACTAGTACAGATATTATATTTGTAGCCTCGGTATCTCCGTGATGTGAAGCAATTGCATTAATTACTTCTTTAGTTTCATCATATTTAGTAGCAATTTTAATACCTAACTCAACATGACTACCCTCTACTTCGTGATCAATAGCCTTTCCTATATCATGAAGTAGACCGGCTCTTTTAGCAATATTAATATTCTCACCAAGTTCTGAAGCAAGAATTCCTGTTAAAGAAGCAACTTCGATAGAATGCTGCAAAGCATTTTGACCAAAGCTTGTTCTAAAATGAAGTTTTCCAACTAGTTCAACTAGTTCTGGATCCATTTTAGTAAGTCCAAGTTCAAATAAAGCATTTTGACCATATTCCAAAACTTTAGCTTTCATATCATTTAAGGTTTTATCATACACTTCTTCAATTCTACCTGGGTGTATTCTACCATCTTTTATTAAGGTTTCTAATGTTTCTCTAGCTATTTCTCTTCTATATGGATCAAAACTAGATAAAACAATGGCTTCTGGAGTATCATCAATTATTAAATCTACTCCAGTTACGGCTTCAATAGTTCTTATATTTCGGCCTTCTCTACCAATAATTCTACCCTTCATTTCATCATTTGGAAGTGAAATTACTGTAACAGTTTGTTCACTGGTAACATCCGCAGCATATTTTTGCATTGATGATACTAAGAGAGTTTTAGCTTTTTTATCAGCATCAAGTTTAGCTTCGGCTTCCCTATCTTTAATATAGGCCGCAATTTCTAAATCCATTGCTTCCTCTATTCTTTTCATAATAACTTCTTTAGCTTCTTTTTTAGTATATCCAGAAATTTTTTCTAACTCTTGTAATTGTTTTTCTTTGGCATTTTCTAATTCCACTTGCTGGTTTTGAATATCTTTTTGTTTATTTGATAAATTATTTTCTTTGTCCTCTAGCATTTTTTCACGTTTCTGTAATAATTCATCACGGTGATCCATACTTTCTTCACGTGATAGCAGTCTTTTTTCAGAATCTTTCATTTCTTGTTTTTTTTCTTTTATTTCTTGATCTGTTTCTTTTTTTAATTTATGTGATTCTTCTTTAGCCTCTAGTATGCTATTTCTTTTTAATTTATCGGCTTCTTTTTTGGCATTTTCTAATATTTGTTCGGCCTTTTTTGAAGCTCGTAAACCTTTTACATAATTTAGGATTATCATAAAAATAATACCTACAAAAAGTCCAATTATGACTAGCAAAATGGAGAAAATAATGTTTGTCATTTTGCCTCCATATTCTAATGTGAAATATTATTCCACATATTTATATTGTATACTATGTATATTTAAGAAGTCAAGAGAAAAAAATAAGTCAATTACATAAAATATTTGTTTATGTGATTGACTTAGGAAAAGAAAAACTTATTCAGATGGTTTTTCTTCTTTTTGTACCATATTTGTTTGATTCTTTTTAATTTCTTTTAATATTTCTTCTTTGACTTTTGGGTTAGACTTTAAGTATTCTTTTACATTTTCCTTTCCTTGTCCTATTTTTTCGCCTTTATAGGAATACCAAGCACCTGATTTATTAATTATTTCTAATTCAGATCCCATATCTACTATTTCACCTTCTAAAGATATACCAGTTCCATACATGATATCTACTTGGCAAGTTTTAAAGGGTGGAGCCATTTTATTTTTGACAATTTTAACATTTGTTTTATTTCCTACTATGTCATTTCCAAGTTTTATTTGCTCACTTCTTCTTATTTCCATTCTTATTGATGAATAAAATTTTAAAGCACGACCACCTGGAGTAACTTCGGGATTACCAAATACTACGCCTACTTTTTCACGTAATTGGTTGATAAAAATAGCAATTGTTCCAGTTTTATTTACAATACCAGCGAGTTTACGTAAGGCTTGACTCATTAATCTTGCTTGAAGACCAATATGTGAATCTCCCATTTCTCCTTCAATTTCAGCCTGTGGTACAAGTGCTGCGACTGAATCGATAACAATTATACTAATCACACCACTTCTAACTAAAGCTTCGGTTATTTCTAATGCTTGTTCACCATTATCTGGTTGTGATAATAATAATTCATCTATATCTACCCCTAATCTAGCAGCATATTGTGGATCTAATGAATTTTCTGCATCAATAAAAGCTGCTTTACCACCCGCTTTTTGAGCTTCCGCAATTGCATGTAGTGCGAATGTGGTTTTACCACTAGATTCTGGTCCATATATTTCAATAATTCTGCCTTTAGGATATCCACCTATCCCAAGAGCATTATCAACAGAAATACTGCCACTTGATATAACATCTATTTCTTTAGTTGGATTATCTCCTAATTTCATAATTGAGCCTTTCCCAAATTGTTTTTCGATATCGGCTAATACTTGTTTTAGATTTTGATCTGTCTCTTTGGTAGTTTTTACCATTGTATTTCCTCCTTTGACTGTTATTACAAGTTTATTTTATATTATTTAAAATAATATGTCAACACTTTTTACGAACATTTATTTGTTTTCTCCTTTCTTTAAATTTTATCACTCCTATTAATAATATAC
>CAVHAY010000015.1:0-2239 GCA_963634115.1 Clostridia bacterium
AAAAAAGGTAGAAATAAATTTTTAACTTTTATCATTTTAATTATTTCACTTATATTGATAGGTGCAAGTGGATTTATTATATATAATTTATCTTTACTTAATAATATTGAAGATACACTTAGAATGTGTGTTATGGTAGCAATTGGAGTTATTGCATTGATTTTTGTTTTTCTTATGTTTAAGTTTAAGAAAAAAAATAAAAAAGGAAAATTAATTGTTCTTATTATTTTATCACTACTTTTATCTTCAGTAGAAGGTTTTGCAGCTTATAATATTGGGACTATTTATGGTTCTTTAAAACAAGTTACGGCCAGTGATAATTATAAGACTCATTCATCTAGTATGATTGTTCTTGCAGATAGCAAAGTAGAATCTATTGATGATGTTAAAGATGGTAAAATTGGTATCTTAGAAGATAAAACTAGTTATGAAGGATATATTATTCCTAAAAGCGTAATAAAAAATAAATCACTTACTAATGAAACTGAAAATTATTCTGATTATATTGCTATGATAGATGCTTTGGAAAAAGGGGACATTGCTTATGCATTTGTACCTACTAATTATACTATTATGTATGGTAGTATTGAAGGATATGAAGATTTAGCGGATAGAACTAAAATTATTTATACTAAAACAAAAAAAGTAAAAAATGAATCTACTACTAATAATGGTAAGAGTATTGATGAACCAATTACTATTTTATTAATGGGAGTAGATTCTGAAAAAGAAGGTATTGAAAATAGTGCATTTAATGGAGATTCTTTGATGGTTATTACTTTTAATCCTGATACTTTAAATACAACTATTTTAAGTATTCCTCGTGATTCATATGTTCCAATTGCGTGTTTTACTAATCAAAGAAAGAATAAAATTACTCATGCAGCTTGGAAAGGTGAAGAATGCATGGAACAGACTATTGAAAATCTTTTAGATATAAATATTGATTATAATGTTAAAATTAATTTTAAAGGAGTAGTAGAACTTGTTGATAAACTTGGTGGGGTAGAGATTGATGTTCCTTATAATCTTTGTGAACAAAATAGTGATAGACAGTGGGGAAGTAATACGGTTTATATAGAAAAAGGTAAACAAATTTTAGATGGTGAACAAGCACTAGCATATTCACGTAATAGACATCCTAATCCAAGTATGTGTTCAGCTAAATGGACAAATTATAATAGTAATGATTTTATTAGAGGACAACATCAACAAGAAGTTGTAAAGGCATTACTTAATAAACTAAAACAAATAGATAGTTTAGATGAAATTTATTCATTACTTGATACTATTAGTAATAATATGTCTACTAATATGAGTACTGATGAAATATTATCTTTATATAATGTGTTTAAAGATTTAGCATCTAAGAGTAGTAAAGATGTTAGTATGGCAGATCTCCTTGGTATGCAAAGACTTTATTTAAATGGATATGATCAAAGAATTTATGATTATGGCGCTACTAACTTATCTCTTTATAATTATGTTCTTTATGATGATAGTGTAAAAGCTGTAAGTGATGCAATGAAAGAAAATCTTGGTATTAAAAAAGCTAAGAAGATTAAGAAATTCAGTTTTAATATTAATGAGCCATATGAAGAAGAGGTAATTGGTAAAGATGTTACTTCTAAAAAAAGTGTAACTTTAGTTCCTAATTTTGTTGGTCAATCTTTAAGTTATGTTAATTCATTCTGTAGTGCGAATGGAATTAAGGTAAATGCCACTGGAGGTAATGGTACTGTTATTTCTCAAAATGTTCCAGAAGGCTCTAATGTTGAGGATGTAAGTAGTATTACGGTTAAACTTTCTGGTGGAAGTTCAACTAATAACAATGTAACTTCTAATAACTCTACTACTTCAAATAAAACTAGTAATGATTCTTCTTACAAGAATAATAAAGAAAATAAAGAATCTGAAGATGATGACGATGGAGACGATGGAGTTAAACCCGATAAAGGTGAAGGGGATTCTACGGTTAAAACTGATAAGAATAAGGAAGAATAAAAAATAAAACGATTTTGATCGTTTTGTTTTTAGTAGAGTTGATTTTTAAAGAAAAATATAAGATAATATAAATAATGAAAGGAAAGAGTTTATGTCAAGAGAAGAATTTGCAAATTTTTTATTACCTGGAGAGCATGATTATAATTATTATGAAGAAAAGTATCCTGAGAGAAATTTAAATGAAAATGCTATTGTTACAAGATATGCTCCTAGTCCTACAGGTTTTGTACATATT
>CAVHAY010000015.1:2297-3965 GCA_963634115.1 Clostridia bacterium
GCATTGTATTCAGCATTTATTGCTTATAAAATGGCGAAGCAAACGAATGGTGTTTTATTTTTAAGAATAGAAGATACTGATCAAAAAAGAAGTATTGAGGATGGCGTTAGTAAAATTATTCAAGATTTAAATAATTTTGGTATTTATTTTGATGAAGGTGTTACTAAAGATGGAGATAAAGGTGTTTACGGACCATATACACAAAGTGAGAGAAAAGATATATATATGGCATATGCTAGAAAATTAATTGCTGAAGATAAGGCTTATCCTTGTTTTTGTTCTGAAGATGATAATAAAAAGGATAGAGAGTTGCAAGAACAAAATAAAGAAAGAATTGGTTATTATGGTAAATGGGCTAGATGTAGAAATATTACTATGGATGAAGCTATAAAAAGAGTTAAGAATGGTGATAAATATATTATTAGGCTTAAATCTAATGGTGATTTTAATAAAAAAATTATTATTAAAGATTGTATTAAGGGGAAAATTGAAATGCCAAGTAATGATTTTGATATTCCTATTATTAAATCTGATGGTCTTCCAACATATCATTTTGCTCATGCAGTTGATGATCATTTAATGCATACCACACACGTAATAAGAGGAGATGAATGGTTTCCTAGTGTTCCTTTACATATGCAATTATTTTTTATGCTTGGGTTTAAGGTGCCTAAATATGCTCATATATCTCCATTGATGATAGAAGAGGGTAATAGTAGAAGAAAATTATCTAAGAGAAAAGATAAAGAAGCGGCAGTTAGTTTTTATCATGAAAAGGGTATTCCTAATGAGGCAGTTATGCTTTATTTAGAAACGGTTGCAAATTCAAATTTTGAAATGTGGCTTACACAAAATAAAGATAAATCTCCTGATGAATTTGTTTTAGATTTTAAGAAAATGAGTACTGGTGGCACTTTATTTGATTATGATAAGTTAATTAATATTTGTAAAAATTATATTAGTGGTTTAACTGCTGATAGTGTATATAACATGGCATTAAATTGGGCTAATGAGTATGATAAGGATTTTGCAAAATTACTCATTAAATATAAAGATTACAGCATTAAAGCATTTAATATTGAAAGAGAACAAAAAAAACCTAGAAAAGATATTGCTTATTTTGCGGATACAAAGAATCAAATGTGGTATATGTATGATGAACTTTTTAATGATCTAAATTATGAATGGCAAAATATTATAGATAAAAGCGTTATTAGGGAAATTTTAGAATTATATATTAATGATTATTATAATGATACTGATGATAAAAATACGTGGTTTGAAGGTATGCAAAAATTAGCGGGAAAATTAGGTTATGCTGCAAATATGAAAGATTATAAAAATAATCCTGATAAATATAAAGGAAATATAACTGATATTAGTATGGTATTGAGGGTTGCACTTACTTCTAAATCTATGACGCCTGATTTGTATGAAATTATGAAATTATTTGGAACTGAGAGAATTAAAAAAAGGTTTGAAATTGCTTTACAATCATAAAAAAATATTATATAATGTATAAGAACTTATTGGTTCTTATATATGCAGGTGTAGTACAATGGTTAGTACATGGCCTTGCCAAGGCTAGGATGCCAGTTCGATTCTGGTCACTTGCTCCATAAGATAAAATCGTCGCACCAATGTGACGTTAATGATTAAGTCAACTAG
>CAVHAY010000016.1:0-2985 GCA_963634115.1 Clostridia bacterium
ATTCATGAGTCATTTATCTTAAAACTTCCTCATTAGTAATATACAATTTTTATTTGCCTTTTACTTCTTTTTTTTACAAAATATAAAAAAGCATTAGATTTTATTTTCTAATCTCCTGTTTTGAAATTTTAATTTCTTTTTTATGTGATTTTATTTTACGTTTTTTTGTATTTAATTTATTAAAACCCCGTTTGTATTATATAAACGGGGTTTTATCAATGTTTATTATTTAAATTTTTAAGATTATATAAGGTCGTTAACGCTTCCATAGGTGTTAAGTTAAGAGGATCAATTTTTTCAAGTTCTTTTTCAATTAAAGATTCCTGAGGTATTAATTCATCTATTGGTAATGTTTCTTGTACTTTTAAATCTCTTTTTATTTCATTACCTTCATATATTTTCAATATTTGGTCAGCTCTTTTAATTAATGCATTTGGTAAATGAGCAAGTTTTGCGACATGAATACCATAACTTTTATCAACACTTCCATCTTCTAACTTGTGTAAAAAAGTTATTTCACCATCTTCTTCATAAGCACTTACATGAATATTACGTAATCCTTCAAGAGTATTTTCTAAATCAGTTAATTCATGATAATGCGTTGAAAAGAAAGTTTTAGCCTTAATATGATTATGAATATATTCAATAATTGCTTGCGCTAAAGCCATACCATCAAATGTCGCAGTACCTCTACCAAGTTCATCAAAAAGAATTAAACTTTTTTCAGTAGCATTTGCAATAGCATTACCAGCTTCTGTCATTTCTACCATAAAAGTAGACTCTCCAGACACTAAATCATCAGAAGCACCAATTCTAGTAAAAATAGCGTCAAATACAGGAAGTTTAGCTTCTTTAGCAGGAACAAAACATCCTATTTGAGCCATTATTGATATTAAAGCCATCTGTCTCATATAGGTTGATTTACCAGCCATATTAGGACCAGTTATAAGTAAAATATTAATATTTTTATCCATAATAATATCATTTGGTACAAAAACACCTTCAATAACTTTTTCAACTACTGGATGTCTAGATTCCTTTATGTATAATTCACTTTCAGTGAGTACTGGCCTTATATAATTATTTTGTTCACTCACCGTTGCAAAAGCCGCTAGTACATCAATTTCACTTATTATTTTAGCAATTTCTTGAAGATGGGGAATATATTTTTTTACTTCATCTCTAATAGATGAGAATAATTCATATTCTAATGCAATTATTTTTTCTTCAGCATTAAGTATTAAAGCTTCTTTTTCCTTTAAAATAGGACTAATATATCTTTCTGCCCCCGCAAGTGTTTGCTTTCTTTGATATCCCCATTCATCTTTTACCAAATGGATATTACCTTTACTTATTTCTATATAATAACCAAATACTCTATTATAGGCAACTTTAAGATTTTTAATTCCTGTTCTTTCACGTTCGTCATGTTCAAATTTAGCAACAAAATCTTTACCACCTTTACGTAATTTTTTTAACTCATCTAGTTCTTTATTATAATCATTTTTTATCAAATATCCTTCTTTTACAGAAATAGGTGGATCTTCATATATACTTTTTTCTAATAATTCATAGAGATTATCTAAAGGTTTTAATTCTTTATAAAAATTTATTTTTTTTAAAATTTCAGCAATATATGGTAATGCTTTTAAAGAACTTTTAAGTTGTAATAAATCTCTAGCATTTGCACTTCCAAAAGCAATTTTACCACTAAGTCTTTCAAGATCATAAACTTCATTTAAATAATTTTCTAGATCACTTTTTAAGATAAACTCGGTAAGCAATACATCTACCACGTCATATCTTCTCTCTATTTCTCCCTTATTTACCAAAGGATTTAAAATATAATTTTTAAGACATCTAGCACCCATTGCCGTTTTTGTTTTATCAAGTAACCAAATAAGTGAGTACGTTCTTTCTTTTAGTCTAAGTGTTTCTATAAGTTCTAAATTTCTTTTAGTATGAATATCCATTTTTAAATAGCTTTGCTTATTTTTGATAACGACTTTTTGAAGATGATCTAGGCTTCTTTTTTGATTATGTTCAATATAAGAAATCAAATGTTTCACAGTATCTATTAATCTTACATCTTCTAAATCTTCATAAACAAAAGAATAGTTATCGGTAGTCTCATCAGATATAGAAATAGTTATATGAAATTGATTCTTTAATATTGAATATATGTTTTTATCAAATTTATCACTCATTACTACTTCTTTTACATCTAAATTAACCACTTCACTTATAAGCGTAGACGGATTATATTCTAAAAGCGTAACATATACTTCTCCGGTACTTATATCACAATAACAAAGTCCATAGGCATGACCAAACGAGGTAACACCAGCAATAAAATTAAAATCATCTGCTTTAATAGTATTACTATTCATAGTGGTACCAGAACTTATTATTTGAATTATCCCTCTTTTAACTATTCCCTTTACTCCTTTAGGGTTTTCAAGTTGTTCACATATTCCTATTTTATAGCCTTTTTCTATTAATTTATCTATATAAGTATCTGCGGCATGATATGGAATACCACACATAGGTACACGTTCTTCCAGTCCGCAAGATTTACCAGTTAACGTAAGTTCTAATTCATGACTAACTTTAATAGCATCATCAAAAAACATTTCATAGAAATCCCCTAGTCTAAAGAATATTATTATATCTTCGTTATCATTTTTTATCTCCAAATATTGCCTCATCATTGGCGTTACCTTGTTAATATCAACATCTTTACGTTCCATTTACATCACCGCCTATTTTATCTTGATTTGCCATTACTGTTATATATTGTAAACTTCTTTTTAATTCATCAAGATTCACCATATTATCTTTAGAAACTACTCTATTATTTAAATTTCTTTTATCTTCTTCTATTGCATCTAATAAGATTATTAGATGTTCTTTATTTAAAGATAAAATATTTGTTTTTGAAATAAGTCCCTTATAATAATCATTACCAATTAAAGATATATACAT
>CAVHAY010000017.1:0-5717 GCA_963634115.1 Clostridia bacterium
GTATGTACTAATGGAATATTAAATTCAATACTAATAAGTCTTGCGAAAGTACCAATACCAAATTCAGTATGTGAATGAATAATATCTAAATTCCATGATTTAATTTTTTTAACCGATCTAATTGGATACATCCCAGTAAGTCTATAATCATATATTCCTGTAGGTATTCCAGGAATCCTTATAATTTTATCATCATCTTCATATTTATATTGTAAATTTTCAGGATTAACTGTTACCACATAAACAGTATGTCCTTTTTTCTCTAAAGCTCTTTGAAGCATTAAAATACTAGTAGACACCCCATTAGTATATGGTGGATAACTATCCGTAAATATTCCTATTCTCATATTAGTCCTCCTTTGTAATTGATGCTCCCCCTATTATAAAGCCTATATAATAAGTAATAAATCTCCATGTTATCATAATGCTAGATAATACCGGTCCTGTAACAAAAGCTCCAAAAAATACCGTAAAACAATATTCTATTCCCCCGCTAGCGCCAGGAGTTGGTATAAAAGAACTGACAATCATTACATATGAAGTCGCCACCACCGCTTCAAGTGGTGTAATAGTTTCTCCAAGACCAAGTATTAAGGCATAAGGAATTAAATATAATAAAATTAAGCCCAAGATATTAACCAAAATCATACATATAAAAGCTAATTTATTATTAAATAACTTTAAAGCACCTTTATGAAAGTTCTCAATATAATTACCCTTATTAGCTAAAAACTTATCCTTATCTTTAATAATTTTAAATTTTGCCCCTATTTTTATCATTTTATCTAAGATAAAAGTATTGCCCTTTCTATTGAAAGAAATTATAAAAAGAAAAATAATTACAAATAAATTTACTGCATATCCAATTATAACAAATTTTTTTAATAATAAATCATTTTGAAAAATATGTAAATAATGATTTATTAAAATACAAATACTACCTAAAGAAACTAAAGCAATTTGATAAACAATAAAATCTTCTATAGCTATATTTGTTCCTTTAGAAGCATCAATATTTTGTTTTTTTAATTTATATATTTGATATGGTTGTCCTACTGCCGCAAATGGAGTAATATTATTAATAAATTGTGTCTCTAATATTAATTTAAAAGTTTTACCAAATTTATAATCACTTTGAAATTGTTTAATAAAACTATGTAATGAAATAGATCTACAAACTAAATATAAAATAAATAGTAAACACGCAAGTAACAAATATGATAAATCATAAGAAAACAAATATTTTATCTTATCGGCAGCATCATCTTTTAAAGCAAATATAAGTACAACTAAAGTTACCAATATAAGTAAAAGGAAATTTTTTTTATTATTTTTCATCTATTACTTGAAGAGCTGGAAGCTTTACTCCTTCTAAATATTCTAAACTAGCACCACCACCTGTTGAGATATGACTAAATTTATCTTTATATCCCATATTTACAGCAGCACTTGCGGTATCTCCACCGCCTATCACTGTATATGCTTTCTTATTAATTGCAATTGCATCTAATATAAACTGCGTTCCTTCTTTATATTTT
Source organism: Clostridia bacterium (assembly GCA_963634115.1). GTDB lineage: Bacteria > Bacillota_I > Bacilli_A > RF39 > UBA660 > Coprosoma. The sequence continues at coordinate 1,539 of CAVHAY010000017.1, forward strand.
TCATCTTCAAAATAACCCATTGGGCCATTCCAAAATATCGTCCTACTTTTATCAATATAATTTTTAAATATTTCTCTTGTTTTCGTGCCTATGTCATAGCAAACATCATCACTATCTACTTCATTAATAAATTTTTCTTCGCCTGCCTCTGTTATAACATCAATTGGCAAAATAATTTTTTCTCCAAACTTACTAAGTATAGAAATACATTCATCTATAGTCTCATTGCATACTTCATTAGCGCCAATTTCAAAACCAGATGATTTAAGAAAAGTAAATGCCATAGCGCCCCCTATAAGTATATAATCACACTTTTTAGCAAGATGATTAATAACACCTATTTTATCTTGTACTTTATTTCCTCCAAGTATTACAGTATATGGTTTCTTAGGTTTATTTAATTTACCAAGCATTTTCATTTCTTTTTCAATAAGAAAACCTACACCGCTAGGAAGATTTTGCGCTAAAGCGTATGTAGAAGCATTCTTTCTATGTACAGTACCAAAAGCATCATTTATATAAATATCCCCTAAACTAGCCCAATATTTACCAAGAGTACTATCATTAGATGACTCTTTATCATCATCTAAATCTTCAAATCTCGTATTTTCCAGTAATAAAATACTTCTCATACGTAAATGCTTAATAGCTTCCTCTACTTCCTCACCACTAGATGATGATACAAAAGTAACCTTTTTCTTTAATAGCTTACTTAAAAGTTTAGCTACAGGTTCTAAACTATATTTTTCTTTATCATTTTCATTTTTAATTCTACCCATATGAGAGAGGATAATAACCTTTGCACCTTCCTTACAAGCATACTTTATTGTAGGTAAACTTTCTTTAATTCTAGTATCATCAGAAATTACGCCATCATCCATAGGTACATTATAATCACATCTAATTATAACCCTTTTGCCTTTCAAATTATAATCCATTATAGTTTTTTTCATGCTTTATTATCCTCCTTTATTGTACATTTTCACTAGATAAACATTCATCCTTTTCTATACATTTACATTCACCAGTTACCCCAGCATAACAACAATTAATAATCCCACTATTGTTAGATGCAATAACATTCCAGTCAGATGCCCCACTTTTACTATCATCACTAGTATAAGGATTTACAATATTCTTTTTTAAATATCCCTTTTCTATTAAATCCTCAACTGTTAAACTAACAATTTGAGGCGTACCATCATCGTTTACAAATTTATAATTATCAGGATTAATTTCTAAATAAGTTATACAAGCATCACTAACATTACTTCTAAACGTCTTCTTTTGTTGTTCTATTGTTTTTTTATTTGTTTCTATCAAAGAAGGCATAGCCACAGCCATAAAAATAGCCAGTACTGATATTATCCCCAGTAATTCAACAAGCGTAAATCCCTTGTTCATACACCTCATCTTATAAATCACCTAAATATTTAGCTGTCCTTACCATTTGACTACTATAACTCATTTCATTATCATACCAAGCAATTATCTTTACTAGTTGTTTACCATCTACTTCAAGGACATCAGTAAGTAAACTATCCACTACCCCGCCTTTTCTAGACCCTATTATATCACTAGATACAATAGGATCTTCTGTATATCCTAAAGTATCACTTTGATTATTTTTATATAAATCATTAATTTCTTCTATCGTCGTATTTCTTTCAAGTTCCAGTGTTAAATCAATAACCGAACCCGTTGTAACAGGTACCCTTATCGCCGATCCATCAAGTTTTCCATCAAGTTCTGGAATAACCTTACCTATCGCACTTGCGGCACCAGTAGTACTTGGAATAATATTTGCCGCTGCCGCTCTACCTCTCCTAGAAATTGCTCCCTTCTTATGTGGTATATCTAAAGTAGCTTGATCATTAGTATAAGCATGTATAGTAGTCATAAAACCCTTAACTATTCTATTATTTTTATTAAGTAAATCTAATACCGGAGCTAGACAATTAGTAGTACATGATGCAGCCGAAATAATTTTATCATCACTAGTTAAAATCTTCTCATTAACGCCATATACAATAGTCTTAACATCCCCTTTAGCGGGTGCTGAAATAATAACTTTTTTAGCTCCCGCCACTATATGAGCATACGCTTTATCCTTATCAGTAAAATGCCCAGTACACTCAAATACCTCATCAATACCAAGTTCATTCCATGGTAAATTAGAAGGATCAGTCTCTTGATATATTCTTATTTTCTTACCACTTACTATTAAATGATTATCATCATAAGATATCTCATTCACCTTATAACATCTATGTGAAGTATCATATTTAAGTAAATAAGCCAGTTCTTTAGGTTCTGTCAAATCATTAATTGCCACTACATCAAAAACTGGATCATCCTCCATAATTCTAAATACAAGCCTTCCTATTCTTCCAAAACCATTAATCGCAACTTTAATCATTTTATTCCTCTTTTCTAATCACTATATATTCCGCCACCTATAAATTCTCGAAGCATTGAGTCCCTAGGTATTTCCTCAGTAGCCACTGGCATAAATTGCCTAAGTAAATTAATAAGTCTTTGAGCCTCTGAATATACAGGACTATTCATATCAATTCCATATAATAAAGCCTCTGCATATATTCTAAGTACACCTATTTCATAACTAAGTGAAGAATTAATTACATTATCAACTTCATCTTCAAATGGATATATATTTTGAAAAGTCCCCTTATCAACATTATGCCACATTTTCAAAGTTTCTTCTGCCGTAGTATTTCTCGTCCTACTATCCCTAACAATTCTTCTTATTTTTCTTAAATCAGTAGTTCTAATTCTATTATGATTATCAAGTTTTAAACTAGGTATAGGATTCAAAAATATTTTGTACTTATTTTCTCTTTTTATATTACTAGTTAAAATATCATTTAATGCATTAGTACCTTCAACTAATAATATATCCTTTTCATTAAGCTTTAAATAATTATTTTCATACACCTTACGTCCCTTTATAAAATCATGTCTAGGAATATTAACCTTTTCCCCTTTTAAAAGCCTAGTTAAATGTTTATTAAATAAAGCAATATCAGTAGCCTTTATATTATCAAAATCATAGTCTCCATTCTCATCACGAGGAGTTTTTTCAATATTCACTAAATAATCATCTAAAGATACTTGATAAGGAGTAAGTCCCTTAGCCCTTAAATAAAGACCTAACTTTTTAGATGTCGTTGTCTTACCACTAGAAGAAGGTCCAGATATCAAAACAACTTTTATCTTATTTCTATGATTAAATATATCTTCAGCAATAGAAGATAACTTGCTTTCATAATGAGTCTCAAATAACCTTATCGCATCACCATAAACACCCTTAGTCGCTAGTATATTTAAATCACTAGCCATATTTATTTTTATTGTTTCTGTCCATTTCTTATGGTCATCATACTCCTTTAATATCTTTTCATGCTTTTTAGGTTTTAATACTTTTGTTGGATTAATTTCGCTAGGATAACTAACCACAAAAGTATCTGAATTAATATAAGATACTTTGTATTTATTAATCTGTTTAGTATCATGTGCCAGTTCACCAAAGAAATAATCATATTCATCTTTTAATCTATATAACTTTATAACTTCATTAGTAGTATACTGTAAATTATTTACCTTATCAAATTCCCCTTTAGCTTTAAAATATTTTATTGCATCTGTCCTCATAACCTTATTAGGTATAAATTCATAATCTTCTTTAGTAAATTCTTTTAATTTATTATTAAGTTTTTCTACAAATTTAGGTGTAACTCTATGACCAGTAAGTTCACAATATATTCCATTATCAAGAGAATAATTAATAAGTATATCAGAATCTGGATATATTTCTTTTGCTGCCACAATTATCATAAATTCAAGACTTTTTTCATATATGTCATTACCAGCACAAGTACTTAAATCTAAAAACTCTACCTTACCATTTTTATGAACTTCTTCACTTAAATTCATCACTATATTATTAAGTTTTGCCCCTATTATAGGATATTTATAATCTTTAGAAACCATCTTACCTATTTCATATAAAGTAGTACCTGGTATTATATTTTCTATATATTTATTATTATATCTTAGTTTTATATTTGCCATAATATATCCTTCCTATTCTTTTAAAAAAAAAAAAAAAATATAACAATTTGTCAGCACCCACAGAGTTAAAAAACAAGTATCAAAAAA
>CAVHAY010000018.1:0-4404 GCA_963634115.1 Clostridia bacterium
AGAACAAACATATAAATGGAAAGGTAAAGTAGGTTTAATGAATCCAAGTGATTATATAAAAGCAAATTCAAATATAGAGCAGTGTGGAAGCATTGAGTTAAACAATAATGATCCTGATACATGTACAACAACAAACTGGCTATATACAGAACCTATGGGTTGTAATGATTCTTGGACTATCGCGCCGTATTCTAACTCGCTTGCTGACTACGTGTTCATTGCGTACAGTTACGGCGACCTCAGCGGCGACAGCACTGGCAGCAGTGGCGGCGTGGCCCCAGTTCTCTATCTGTCATCTGATATTACATTAAGTGGAAGTGGAACAAAGGCAAGTCCATATACTATAGGATAACTTAAGAATATAATTAACTCTGTTAGTGATGACGGAGTTAATTTTTCTATTCGTTAATCATATATTTTTCACAATAAATATGGTATAATATAAACGGAAGGTGATAATATGGAATATAAAATCCGTGGTAAAAAATTTAAAGTTACTGAAAGTATTAAGGAATATGTTGAAACAAAACTTGGTAAACTTGATAAATATTTTGAGAAACCCGATGATTTTATTGCAAATGTGGTTATTAGACCTGATGGTAAATTGCAAATTGTAGAAGTTACTATTCCGGCAAAGAAAATGATTTTACGTGCAGAAGAGGCTAATAGAGATGCCTATGCCGCTATTGATTTAGTACTTGATAAATTAGAAAGGCAAATTAGAAAAAATAAAACACGTATGAATAAAAAGGTTAATAAAGAAAAAATTGTTGGCCTAACACTTGACTTTGACATTGAAGAAGCAGAAGCAAAAGATTCTAGTAAAATAGTTAAACGAAAAGAAATAGAACTAAAACCAATGCGTGAAGAAGAGGCTATCTTACAAATGAACTTAATTGACCATGATTTCTTCGTATTTAAAAATGCTAAAAATAATGAAATTGAAGTTATATATAAACGTAAAGATGGCAACTATGGTATAATTAAAGAAAAATAGACCTTCTTTGGTCTTTTTTCTTTATATTCCCATATTTTTTTGTTATAATACATTATTAGAAAGGATGTCAAAACATGAAATTTTTAAAAAAAATATTTGATCATGAATATAAAGAACTAGAGCGTTTTAAAGTTATTGCAAATGAAGTTATTGCATTAGATGAAGAAATGTCTAAATTAACAGATGAAGAACTTCAAGGCAAAACATCAGAATTTAAAGAAAGAATAACAAAAGGTGCCGATGTAGAAGATATTCTAGTAGAGGCTTTCTCTGTAGCCAGAGAAGCTGCCTATCGTGTTATTGGTGAAAAACCATACTATGTTCAAATATTAGGAGGACTTGCAATTCATTATGGTAATATTTCAGAAATGAAAACTGGAGAAGGAAAAACCCTTACGTCAGTATTACCTGCCTATGCTAATGCGTTAACTGGGAAAGGTGTACATATAATTACCGTTAATGAATATCTAGCAGGTAGAGATGCACAATGGATGGGAAAAATATATGAATTTCTAGGACTTACCGTTGGAGTAAACTATAGGGAATATTCAAGAAAAGAAAAAAAAGAAGCCTATAATTGTGATATTATGTACTCTACTAATAATGAAATAGGGTTTGACTATCTAAGAGATAATATGGTAGTAAAAGCTGAAGATAGAGTTCAAAGACCATTAAACTTTGTTATTATAGATGAAGTTGACTCAGTACTAATTGATGAGGCTAGAACTCCACTTATAATATCTGGTGGTAAGATGCAATCAGCAAATCTCTATATGCAGGCAGATAAATTCGTAAAAGGTTTAAAAGAAAACAAAGGATATATATATGATGAAAAAACAAAAGCAGTATCATTAGATGAAGAAGGAATAAAAAAAGCCGAAAGCTATTTCAATATTAAAAACCTATATGATATAGAGCATACAACTCTAGTTCATTTTATAAATCAGTCACTTCGCGCTAATTATAGTATGAAAAGGGATTTTGATTATGTTATTCAAGATGGCAAAATAGTTATTGTTGATCAGTTCACAGGAAGACTTATGCCAGGTAGAAATTTCTCAGAGGGTCTACATCAAGCAATTGAAGCAAAAGAAGGTGTTGAAATAAATGAAGAAACAAAGACTCTTGCTACCATAACATTCCAAAATCTATTTAGAATGTATAAGAAACTTTCAGGAATGACAGGAACAGCTAAAACCGAGGAAGAGGAATTTAGAGACATATATAATATGTATGTTATCCAAATACCTACTAATAAACCAGTTATTAGAGAAGATTATGGAGATTTAATCTTTGCCACTGCGGCTGGAAAATACTCTGCAATAGTGAAAGAAATTAAAGAAAGACATAGTAAAGGACAACCTGTTTTAGTAGGAACCATCGCTGTGGAAAATAGTGAACTTTTAAGTAATATGCTAAAAAAAGAAAAAATTCCACATGAAGTTTTAAATGCTAAAAACAACGCCAGAGAAGCTGAGATCATCGCCAAAGCTGGTGAAAAAGGAGCAGTAACCATTGCCACTAACATGGCAGGTCGTGGAACCGACATCAAACTAGGTGAGGGCGTCAAAGAAATTGGCGGACTATGCGTTTTAGGAACTGAAAGGCATGAATCAAGGCGTATTGATAATCAATTAAGAGGACGTGCTGGTCGTCAAGGAGATCCAGGAATGACTCAATTCTGTGTAAGTTTTGAAGATGAACTTATGGTAAGATTTGGTACTGATAGTGCTAAAGCATTGCTTCAAAGAATTGGTTTTGATGGTGAACTTTCAATTAGAAGTAAGTCATTATCTAGATCAATTGAATCGGCTCAAAAAAGAGTTGAAGGAAACAACTTTGATACCCGTAAACACTTGTTAGAATATGATGACGTTTTAAATAATCAAAGAGGTATTATTTACGATAAAAGAAATGCAATACTAGATAGCGAAAGCATTCATGATATAGTTTTAAAAAATTTCTATGATCATATAGAAGCTTTTGTTAAAGACCATACCGACGAAAATGGTGAATTAACAGGACTTGATGTAAGTGAAATATTAGAATCTGTAAATCAAAATCTTCTTAAAGATAAATTAGAATTAGGAGAACTTGATGAATTAGATGCTGATGGGCTTACAAACACTATTTATGAAGCTGTTACTGAAGAATATGAAAATAGAATGAGTGATATTCCGGAAGAAGTCAGAAACGAATTTGAAAAGGCTGTTTCATTAAGAGTAATCGATACTCACTGGATGGAACACATCAATGAAATGAGCATCTTAAGAGAAGGAATTCATTTAAGAGGCTATGGACAAGAAAACCCTCTCCGTGCCTACACCGCTGAAGGGTATGAAAAATTTGATGATTTATTAGATATCATAGATACCGATATTACAAGATTTTTATTACATGCTGAAATTAGGCAAAATACTGAGAGAAAACAAGTAATCAAAGGTACTGCAGTAGAAGATAAAGGTAAAATAAAAAAACAATCACCAAAAAGGGTACAAAAAATAGGACGTAATGAGCCATGCCCTTGCGGTTCGGGAAAAAAATACAAACAATGCTGTGGAAAGTAGCATAAAATAAGGGAATATTTAAAATTAAAGAATTATTAAGTTGATTCAAGATTTATAACTTGTCCGCAAAAAAATAAAAATATATAGTAAAATAAAGGTGTGAACAATGAATATATTTGTTGACGCCTTTTAAAATCTAATAATAATGGAGATATAACAATGGAAGAAAATAACAATAATATTGTAATTTATCAAATTGATGAAAGGGAATTAATCATGGATTCAACTGTCAAGGAATTCTTGACAGTTCAAAAAGAAGAACATAAGTAAAAAGTTACTAAAGTTTTTGAAAAGGAAATGAAATTAATTGTTTAATAACATAAAAAATAGTATAATATCTATTATAAATTAACTAAAAATATTTGGGAAAGGAGGTACAAACATGGATAATAAATTAATTGGAAATGAGAAAAATATTTTGTTTTATAATGATGAAGAAGGCAATACAAAAGTAGAAGTATTATTAGAAAATGAAGATGTTTGGTTAAATGCAGAAGCATTAGCAACACTTTTTAATATTGATAGAAGTGGAATTGTAAGACATATTAACAATATTTATAAAGATGAAGAGCTAGATGAAAATAGCACATGTGCAAAAATTGCACATATGGGTAATGATGGTAAGCAAACTTACAATACTAAGTATTATAATCTTGATATGATTATTTCTATTGGATTTAGGGTTAACTCTAAAAAAGCAATTAAATTTAGAACTTGGGCAAATAAAATAATTAAGGATTATATGGTTCAAGGTTTTGCATTAAATGATGAAAGATTTTTAAAAGCAAAAAAATCTGATCAAGAGTATTTTAAAAGATTACTTGAAAGAATTAAATTAAT
>CAVHAY010000019.1:0-2551 GCA_963634115.1 Clostridia bacterium
GTTAAATAATGCATCTAGTGTAGTTTCAAGCTATAAAGGGCATTTAAGATATGGTAATTGTTATAATTTATTAAATGTTTATAAATGTAATTATAAAAAGTCATAATAATAAATATTATGTTTTTTTATATATATTGGTTAATTTAAGATATAAAATGATGATTTTGAATTATTTCTCCATTGACTGGTAATAGGCAAAATGATATAATCAAGTTATGAATTAAAAGGGATGATATGATATGAATTATAAGGATATACGAATAAAGCAAGAATTTTCTAATTCATTATATAATAATGTTACAAAGGCTATTTTGAAAACGGCTGTTAAGTATAATTATAAAAAATATGATGTTGTAAAATTAGTACTTGCACTTTATAATGAAGATTTTAATTATTTAACTAATGATGAAGAGTATAGAGATCAGTATAAGCTTTTGAATGAGTATTTTAAAAATAATTATGGTCATGAGCTTATAATTTTTGAAATGATTAGGGTTATTAAAATTTTTGAGGATAGTGATAATTATAAAAATATATCATCAAGTATTTCATATTTGAAGACTATTTTAAAGAAAAATAAGGTGGTAAAGAGTTATGATTCTTCATTTCTTTCTAATTATTTAAAGGAAGAAAAGTATGATGAACTTATGAATAATATAGAAAGTGATCCATCATTTAGGTTAAGTCTTGCTATTTTCTATGACAAGATACTTCTTAATAAAGATACCTTGATGTAGTGTTAGGGGATGAAAAAATGAATGAATATGGTTTTGGTTTAAAGGACAGTATGCTTTTTTTGGTAACTATTGCGCTTTGTATATTTACGACGATGTTTATGTATAATAAAACTTTTAAGGAGATTTTTGAGGGGCCTAATAGTAAATCTTATGCTGCTTTAGAAAGTACTTTAAAAAGTGCTTGTGCGGGGTATGTTTTGAATTATCATAAACCTTTAGATAATGGTGATGAGGGTTATGTTAGTTTAGAAACTTTGAAAGATAAAAATTTGATTAATACTCTTACTGATGAAAAGGGCAAAGAGTGTGATGGATATGTCTTTTATAGGCGTGATAATAATAAAATGAGTTATGTTCCATATTTACAGTGTGGTAATAATTATCGTACAGAAGGTTATAAGAGTAATTATGAATAAAATAATTTTGAGGTGATAAATAGTTTATGTTTGAAAGCTTAGGAGATAGATTACAAAATGTTGTTAATAAGATAAAAGGCTATGGCAAGATAACTGAAAGTAATATTAGTGAAGTTACTAGAGAGATTAGGTTGGCGTTGTTAGAAGCTGATGTTAATTACAAAGTTGTGAAGGAATTCATTAATAATGTTAAGGTGAAAGCTCTTGGAGAAGAAGTGCAAAAGAGTTTAAAACCTGGTGAGGTATTTATTAAAATTGTAAGAGATGAACTTATTGATTTGTTGGGTAAAGAAGATGAACCTCTGATATTAGTTAAGGGTAGAACTGTGGTAATGATGGCAGGCTTACAAGGTAGTGGTAAGACTACTACTACAGGTAAACTTGCTAATTTTGTTCGTAAGAAGTATGGGGTTAAGCCACTTATGGTTGCATGTGATGTATATAGACCTGCGGCAATAGATCAACTTAAGCAAATAGGAAAAGAACTTAATATTGAGGTTTATAGTGAAGGTAAGGGTAATCCTGTAGTGATTGCTAAAAATGCTTTAGAGTATGCGAATGAAAATGGTTATAACTATATTTTAATAGATACTGCGGGTAGATTACATGTTGATGAAGAATTAATGAAAGAGTTAGAAGAAATTAATAGGGAAACTTGTCCTAATGAGATTTTACTTGTTGTTGATAGTATGACTGGTCAGGACGCTATTAATGTTATTGAGGGTTTTAATAATAAATTACCACTTACTGGCGCTATTTTGACTAAAATGGATGGTGATACTAAAGGTGGTGCGGCACTTTCTATTAGGCATTTAACTAATATTCCTATTAAGTTTATTGGTGTATCTGAAAAGATGGATGGTCTTGAAAAATTTCATCCACAAAATATGGCTAATAGAATTTTAGATATGGGTGATTTGATGAGTATTGCGGATAAGGCTTCTGCGATACTAGATGATGAGGCTGCTGTTAAGGTTGCTTCTAAAATGCAAAAAGGTAAGTTTGATTTGGAAGATTTTCTTGTGCAACTTAATCAAATCAAAAAATTAGGACCACTTGAAAATATTATTAAAATGTTACCTGGAGCTCGAAAGATGGGACTTAATAATGTTAGTATTGATCCAAAACAAATGGCACATATTGAAGCGATAGTTCTTTCTATGACGCCTTATGAAAGAAGACATCCAGATGTTTTAAAAGCAAGCCGTAAAAAGAGAATTGCTAGTGGATGTGGTTTAGAAATAGAGGATGTAAATAGACTTTTAAAACAGTTTGATCAAATGAAATTGATGATGAAAAAATTAAATAATGGTACTCTTAAGATGCCTTTTTAAATTGAATTACCATAGAAATATGGTTTTTTTATATTTTGTAAAAAAAAGAAGTAAAAGGCAAATA
>CAVHAY010000020.1:0-3272 GCA_963634115.1 Clostridia bacterium
CTTTAAGTTCTACTAATCTTTGATGTACTCTATCATTAGTCTCATAGTTTTTTCTTTCAGTAATAAGTTCCTTACGACCATTTAACTTCTCACATTTTTCCGTAAGGGTTAAAACTTCATTTTGAACATCATGAATATCATTATCTAACTTAGTAAGTTTCGTTTTAAAATCTAATATTTTTGCGTCCCCTACCGCATTATCAGATTGCAGTGCCATAATTTCTTTTTCTAAAACAGAAATATTTTCCTTATTTTTTTGATAACTATAATTAAGTTCTGAGATTTCATGCGTAATTAAAGCAACTTCTACTTCTTCTAATTCAGCGCATGTTTTTTTATATAAAATAGCTTTTTCTTTCGCAGATTTAAGTGGTTCTATTTGAGGTTCTATTTCATTTATTATATCTTTTACTCTACTAATATTATTATGTGTTTTATCAAGTTTCCTAAGAGCTTCTTCTTTTCTTCTTTTATACTTTAAAACTCCGGCAGCTTCTTCTAAAATAATTCTTCTATCAGTAGGTTTACTATTAATAACTTCTTCTATTTTACCTTGAGAAATAATATTAAAACTTTCTTTAGCAATTCCACTATCTAAAAGTAAATTCACAATATCTTTAAGTCTAACCTTTTCACCATTAATAAAATAGTCATTGGTTCCATCTTTATAGACTCTTCTTTTTATTTCTACCTCATCATACTCTAAAGGTAAATAATGATCACTATTGTCAAAAACAAGCGACACCGTCGCAACATTCATAGAATTTCTACTTTTACTACCAGAAAATATAACATCAGTCATATTATCTTTACCTCTTAAAGACTTCACAGACTGTTCTCCAAGTACCCATCTTACTGCATCTACAACATTACTTTTTCCAGAACCATTAGGACCTACAATACCTGTAATACCTTTACCAAGTTCAATACAAGTTCTATCCGCAAAAGATTTAAAACCAGATGCCTTTATCTCTTTCAAATACATATAATCACCCTTGCTTACTTTACTAAATTCATTATAACAAAAAAAACTAGCCTTTTCAAACATTTTACTTATTTAAAATAACGTGTTAAAATATCTCTAGGAGGTCTTTATGAATATAAATATACATACAGATGAGGATACAAAAACAAATCAAGGCTTAGATGATAAAAATTTAAAATCAAAGATATATGAAGTTTTAAATAAAAATAAAGATAAATTAGAAACATTATGCGATCTATTTTGTACCGAAAAACAAAAAAAAGAAATCATAAGTAGTTTATTAGATGAAAGAAACTTTCTTCCAAATGCCCTTACCTTATCAAGAATACCCGGTATTGTTTTAATATATGCCTCAGTTTTAACCAAAAATCCTATATTAATTGGCAGTACTATTCTCCTTGTTTCATTGACTGACGCTATTGACGGACTGGCCGCTAGAAAAATCGCTAAAAATCCTAATGAAGGTGGTGCCCTCCTTGATTGTGGAACTGATAAAATATATAGTCTTGCCTTAATCATTCCAGCGATAACGAAAGAACCTATACTTTTAATAAATGGTATTTTAGAAACTATAATAGCCTATGTTAATAAAAAAGCCAGTAATAAAGGTATAGAAAATCATAGTACTATGTTAGGTAAAATAAAGATGTGGCCTTTATCCGCTGTAATTGCTTTAACTTATATTAATACTGCCCTAAATTCTAAAAATATATCAAATATAATAAAAGTTGGCTCTATTTTAGCTATTATCCTTGAATGTATAAATATTGTGCAGTATTCTAATAATGCCAATAAAAATACTGATGATCTTAAAAATGCCAAAAGAAAAGAAATAAAGACTTTAACAAAACTAAAACAAGAGTTATTAGGAAAAAACAAAACCATAGAAGATAGCCCTAGTATGCAAAAGAAATTAGGTGATTTACATGGAAAATCTAAACATAGAAATAAGAAATTGTAATACTTTTTTAAGTAAATTAATAGGTCTTATGTTTAAAAAAAATATTAATTATGGACTTAGAATAAGATGTAATGGTATACATACGTTTTTTATGAAAGAATGTATAGATATTATCTTAACTGATAAAGAAAATAATATTTTATATACTTATAAAAATGTAAAACCAAATAGGATAATTTTACCCAAAAAACATGTATACTATACCTATGAACTGCCTAAAAATACTTTAAAATAAACATATTATATCAACTTAAATATTGATATTTTTATTAAAAAAACAAGTTAAGCGGGATAAACGCTAACTTGTTTTTTATCTCTTCCAACACGTTCAAATTTAACAGTACCATCTATTTTAGCATAAACAGTATCATCTTTACCAATACCTACATTATTACCAGGATAAATTTTTGTGCCTCTTTGACGGTATAAAATTGAACCACCTGTTACAAATTGTCCATCAGCGGCCTTAGCACCTAATCTTTTTGATTCAGAATCACGACCATTTTTAGTTGAACCAGCACCTTTTTTAGAAGCAAATAATTGTATGTTTAATTTTAACATCATCGCACCTCCTCATATATATTTATATTTTTCACATAATCATTAGATAAACTTTTAAGCATATTTATCATATTTTTTATAACTATATCTATTTCACGTTCATGTTTTAATATTTCTATTTTCATATATCCATCTTTATAATCATATTTAATAGAATTTTTATCAAACAGCAAACAAGCATTTACACTTGTAATTACAACGCTACTAACAGCAGAACAAACAATGTCCTTGCCTTTTTCATCATACATGGCATGGCCACTTATTTCTATTTTATCGTTACTTAATCTTATCTTTATCATTAAGCACTAATTTTAGTAATTTCAACCTTAGTATATGGTTGTCTGTGACCTTGTGTACGACGATATTTTTTCTTAGCTCTAAACTTAAAGACTACTACTTTTTTAGCTTTACCTTGTTTTAATACTTTGGCTTCTACTTTAGCCCCTTCTAAAACTGGTGTACCACTAATACCATTAGCGAAAAGAACTTTGTCAAAAACAACTTTATCTCCTTCTTTAGCATCTAATTTTTCAACATAAAGTACATCACCTTTAGCGGCATAATATTGTTTTCCGCCTGTTTCAAATATTGCTTTCATTTTTTACCTCCTTCATTTCTAAGACTCGCCATTTGAGGTAAGCCATAAACTTTTGTAAACCTCTTTATGAGCGGTTGTAGAGTGAGGCTCTACACATTTATTAATTTTATCATAATTTACGTTTACTGTCAAACATCTTATTTAAAACAGTATGTTCTGTTAAATAT
>CAVHAY010000021.1:0-10606 GCA_963634115.1 Clostridia bacterium
TTTTATCACCTCCTACAAAAAAAGCCAATAGCTTGACTTACATATACAATTTGTAGTAATACTCCCAAACATAAGGCTTTAAAGTAATTATATTATTATTTCTTCTCCAATAACTAATGACTGCTTTTTGGTTACTACCACATCATTACCACAGCAATATAAATCCTAAATATATTTTTTTCATAGTTTCACCTCTAATTAAAAAATATGTAAATAAAATAAAGAGTATGACTTTTTTCATACTCTTAAAATATTATTTATTTGGATATAATTTTTCCTTACCACCCATATAAGTTCTTAACGCAACTGGAATTTTTAGTGTACCATCTTCACATATATTATTCTCAAGTACAGCAATTAAACCTCTTGGAGTTGCAACCACAGTATTATTTAAAGTAGTAACATATTTATTACCATCTTTTGTCTTCATTTTAATATTTAGTCTTCTAGCCTGTGCATCTCCTAAAATTGAACAAGAACCAACTTCAAAATATTTTTTTTGTCTTGGACTCCATGCCTCTACATCACATGATTTTTCCTTTAAATCTGCCAGATCACCAGAACAACATTCTAGTGTTCTTACAGGAACATCTAAACTTCTAAAAAATTCAACAGTATATTTCCACATTTTATCATACCATTTCATACCCTCTTCTTTAGTACAAAGTACAATCATTTCTTGTTTTTCAAACTGATGAACCCTATAAAGTCCTCGCTCTTCAATACCATGAGCCCCAACTTCTTTTCTAAAGCAAGGTGAATAAGATGTCATAGCAATTGGTAAATTCTTTTCATCAATAAGTTCACCTTTAAACCTACCTATCATTGAATGTTCACTAGTACCTATTAAGTATAAATCTTCATCCTCAATTTTATACATCATACTATCCATTTCCTCAAAACTCATAACACCATTTACCACATCACTTCTTATCATAAAAGGTGGAATACAATAAGTAAAGCCTTTGTCAATCATAAAATCTCTAGCATATGCCAGCATAGCAGAATGAAGCCTTGCAATATCACCAACTAAATAATAAAAACCATTACCACTTGTTCTAGCAGCAGAAACCTTATCTAATCCATTAAAACTTTTGCATATATCAGCATGATATGGAATAGTAAAATCAGGTACAAATGGTTCACCAAATTTTTCATTTTCAACATTTTCAGTATCATCTTTACCAATTGGTACACTAGGATTCATAATATTAGGTATAGTCATCATTTTCTTTTTAATTTCAGCCTCAAGCATTTCTTCTTCATTTTCTAAACCCGCAATTTCATCTCCATAAGTATTTACTTCATTTTTAACTTCTAAAGCTTCCTCTTCCTTACCCTCACGCATTAAAGTACCTATTTGCTTACTCTTCTCATTACGTAATGCTCTTAAAGAATCACCTTTTTGTTTTACTTCCCTAACTCTTATATCTAAATCATAAACCTCATCTACAAGAGGAAGTTTTTGATCTTGAAATTTCCTTTTGATATTTTCTTTAACTAAATTTTTATTTTCTCTTATTAATTTAATATCTATCATTTTCATTCCTTCTTTCTATTTATTAGTATTTAAAACATACAGGAGACTTCTAATCTCATATCTCTTTTAACATTCATAATATTACCTCCCTAAAAACAAAAAGACTATTATCTATAGGAACATATAAAATGCGGTACCATCCTAATAACAGTCTTAATTACAAGTTAACGGTTTAACCCGGTAAGCATTACCTTACTCTCTGAAGTAGATTCACATAAAGTATATACTAGTTTACACCACCCACTAGTTCTCTATTCAATATAACCTTATATTACTAGTCTTCATCAACGATTTCTAAAATAATATTATCATTTTTAATAGTGATAGTCAATAGAAACATTATTTTTTTACTTTACAACCCTATTATTTTAACAACAATACATATAAAACCTCGTTTCTTATGTCCAAGAAAAGAGGTTTATATCAAAATTAAATTCTTTTATTTTTAATGTTTACCAATTCTATCGAAGTCATCTGCTTTTAAAACATATTTATAAGCAGTCTTATCATGGAATATCATGAACCAACTTTCCGTTTCTTCATAAACATCATTAAATATGATTGGTGAATGTAATTCTTCTTCAATATCAACAAGATCTTTAAATTCTTTAATAGTTACAACATCATATTGAGATAGATTAGGCATATTCTCAGCTTCAGCAATAATATCTCCATATTCCTTAAGAATTTTATTAAGTTGTAACATATATTCAGACTTCCTAGTCGTTTTAAGTAATTTGCCACATAATATTTTAAATAACACTAATGAAATTAATAATCCAGCAATACCAATTACAATTAAAGGTATATTCATTTGATTATCATCATTATTATTTTGTTCATATATAGCCTTTCCACCTGAATTAACATAATCTGGTGTTAACGCAATAGTAGTCTTAAGTAATGGAATCTTAAGTGCTATCTTACTTTCCTCACTTAGTGAAGTTTTTTCTCCAGGTAATCCAGCCGTAACCGTAATCTTAAATACTACATCAACACTAGCATCTACTGATAAACCAAATTCATTTCTAAACTGTGTTAATATTTCATTATATTGATTATAATCTATTGATATAGTCTTATTAACAGCAATTTCATTACCAGTACCACTTTTAGATTCTGTTGGCAATACAGTATAAGTCTTTGACCAAACATCACCTTGACTTGCAGCGCCATCAGATTCCGAATAACTACCACGAGCAGTTGCGACTATTTGATAAGCATATGTATAGTCAACATCCTTTGTAGTATTCATTTTATAATTAGTAGTAACATCAATATGGTCAATTAATGACGCAATATATTGTTTATTCATATCAAGATAGTTATTAGTATAAAAACTATTTGGTTTCAAATAAACTTTATATGATAAATCGCTGTTATAATTATATGAATATAATTCTTTACTACTTATTTCATTTCCATTAACGCCTCTTACAATAGACCATATAGAAGCGGCCAAAATACCAAGTACAATTATAATTAAAAATACTTGCACCCATTGTTTTAAAATTATTTTACTATTATTTTTCGGTTGCATATAAATCTCTCCTTTTTATTCCTATTCTATTATATCACTAAGCCATACTGATGGAAAACCTATATATGGTATTGTATAAATTTGTTTACCCATAATTTGGTCTGTACTAATCGTACCCATATCTTCAGTATTGTTAGCGTCCCCTTTAGTAACATATACGATATTACCTTTATTATCATTGGTAATTCTAATTATTCTATGAACAACAGTTTTATTACCGCTAGTAAACTCTATTATGTCATCAACCTTTAATTGCTTCTTTTCCGCATCATCTAATTTTTTAATGACCACAGCATCTCCCCTATTAATAACAGGACTCATACTACCAGAAACAATCGCAATCGGTTGATATTTAAATAAACCAATAACAAACCCCGCCATAACAACAATTAAAGCAAATGCAGGAACATAAACAATCGGATTATATTTCCTTTTATCTCTTTTAGATAAACGTTGCTTTTTTGTAATATGAATATAATTCAAATAAACAAAAACTATAATTGGTAATGAAAGCCCTATAAGTGCTGTAACAAACCAATCTAAATCAGGTATTATTGGAACAATAAATTCAGGCAACAATACAACTAATCTATACATAATAGGTAATGAAACACCACCAATATAAGATAAATATGTCATTACTATTCCAGCAACAATTGCCGGTAATAATATAGATGCAACATAAATAAAACCATCTTTAAGCGTACTAAATTGTGCCGGAATATTACTTAATGAAAGCGTAAACAAAATAAATAATATTGTTACCGCAATCAAATTCCATTTTTTCTTTGGTTCCATTTTAATTATATTAAAACGAATATATTCCTGAAAAACAACAATTCCACCAAACATCCATATATTAAGCAAAATATTCAGAATATTTTTAGAATATGGTGTTTTTTGAAAACCAAATACTAAACCTAACAAAAAATAAACAATTATATATATTATAAGTACAACTACTAGACTTTGTATTTTATTGTTTTTGTCTTTAATCCTCAGTTCTGAATCCTTACCAAAATATATTGCAAGAACACATAAACCAATCCAAATACATGGGCTAATCAAACTATTATAATACTCAGTTCCACTTCCAGTAAAAACAAAATTGTCTAAACATAAAAAACATCCAAGTAGTGCATATAATACTAATATTGGCTTCATATTAATGCCCCATTTCTCCAGTAACAGCTCACTCTTACTATTATAAATAAATTATAACATAATTATTTGCATTTTACAATTGATAAAATAGAAAAGTTAAATATTTGTTTTAAATATGTTAAATCACATATATCATAAATTATGGCTAATAATAATATTTCACCTTTTTTATAGTTTTAGCACTTCAATCACTATTTTTTTCATTAATTAAAGAATTAATATTATCATCCAAATTACTTTTATCAATGAAACGTAAATCTGCTATAAAATTAATAGTAAATCAAATAGCAAACACCATATATTTTACTATCATAATAAGTACTATAACTAAGTCATCTTATCAAAACTTTTTCCCCGTTCTTCCTCCTCCTTATTATAGTCATAAGTTTATCACATTACATACACTTTTTCAAGTAATATTTTATTACCAAAAACAAAAAAACATCCATATATAATGGATATTTTTTTAACATAACACTTAGCAATTATGCTTGAAGAGCGTTGAATGTTACAGTAGTTTCAGCATGTTTTTGTGCATCAGTTAAAGTAGCACTTGTACCATTAGTTCCTGGATCTACATATTCAGCAGTTAAAGTAAATGTAGCAGTACCAGTATTAGCACTTAAACTAGTAGTACTAAATGCTGAAACAGAGAATTTAATATACTCATTACCTTCACTACTAAGAGCAGGACTATTTTTAGTATCAGTACTTGATTGTTGTAATACAGCATCTAAAGTACCAGTATTTTCAACTGTAAATGTATAAACAATCTTATCACCAGGTTGATTTAAATCAGCTGTTACAGTATAAGCAGTTGTTGAAGTACGTTCCATAGTTCCTGTTGGTTTATCTCCCACACCTGTTGTAGAAGTAGCCATTGCAGAATTATTTTCTTTAAAATGTACATCCCATGTTGATGTAATATCAGCAGTACCATTAATAGTAAGTTGAGTAGCAAATGCTGCATATCCTACTGCCATGATTAATACTATAGCTAAAAGTCCTCCTATTAAGATATTTTTGTTTTTTTCCATTTCTGTTCTTCCTTCCTATAATATTTGATAGGACATACACTCCCTACCATTGATTTAATGATATCACATTGTTTTATTTTTTTCAACATTTTTATTTAAATTTTCACATTTTTATACTTATTGATGACAATTAACTTTGAATATAAGAAAGTATCATTTTAAGTGAACTTGATTTCACAGTAGGATCAGAGGTAATCTTGTCATTATAAGCAACTGTTACCGTAAACGATTTTGTAGTTCCCGCCACAATATATCCGGCATCAGATGACGTAGCACTTTCAGTGGTAGATATCCCATTATAAGAATATACAAACGGTTCAATAGTATTTCCACTAGCATCTTTTTCCGTATTAGTATTTTGGGTAACATCAAATTTTATATTATCTAATTTGGCATCCACAGTACCAGCATTTTCTACCACAATAGTATAAGTAATTGTATCACCAGGAGAAACAAATTTTACTCCAAAATCCGCCGTAAGTCCATCTTTTCCCACTAAAGTCTTACTGGCATCATTAAATGCTGCTCCAGACTTTACCTCTATACTTTTAATATGTACATCCCATGTTGTACTAATACCTGCAATACCATTTATATTAAGGCTAGTATAAAAAGCCGCATACCCAACTGACATAACAAACACTATTGCCAGTAATCCTCCTATAATTGCATTCTTATGATTTTTATTCATATTTACCTCCAATAATTTCTACACTTAATATACCATATCTAATTACTCGTTTCAAGAATTTTTATGATGAACATTATCACTATGTCCCTTTAAACCATATTTATTTGTTATAGGATCTTTAAATATAAAGTGATGTATAGGTCTCAGTGTAGCAATCATAAAAAATCCAAAAATACCAAACATTCCAATTAATCCTAAATATGCATAAATAAAATCTAAATCAGGTAACTTAATTACATAATAAAATACCATTTGGCTAAACGTTATAGCTATATAAAAAGTTAAAATATCAATAGGTAAAATAGCTTTTTTAGTAAAATAAGTATAAGAATAAAATAACATTGGTATTATTAATATAATTAAAAGCAAAGATAAAAATTTAGCCCAAAAATAATTATCAAGATTACCATACATAAATCCATCTACCAAAGTACATATAAAACTCGCAGATAATGCTATTTTAATGTGTTCCCAAGTACTTTCATTTACAGCCGAAAATAATGCAACATTTTTATTATGATTTGACAATTCATACGTAAAATGTAAGCATGTACCTATTATAGAAATAACAATAATTTCAATAATCATCATGTTTATTATTTCACCTCTTTATTCTTCTCATCTATATACTTTAAAATTTTTTCTTGATTTTTTTCAATTCTTGTCATCCTATCATGTAAATCTTCTAAAATAAGTTCACTCTTTAAATCAGTTCTATAATCATTTTTATTACGTAAAGTATCCTTTTTTTCTTGTCTATTTTGACTCATCATAATAATAGGTGCCTGAATGGCCGCAATACATGATAATACTAAATTAAGTAATATAAATGGATAAGGATCTACCGCATTATCAAGCATCATCAAATTAATCATTATCCATATAAATAGAAATAAACAAAATCCAATAATAAAAGTCCAACTACCCGCAACTTCCGCAACCTTATCAGCTACTTTATCACCAAAAGTTAAATTACTATCTTCTTGCTTTTCAATATCAACAGAAATAGGTTCATCAATTAATACCTCCAATAATTCCTGCTCACTACCAGGTAAATCTTGTCTTAATAAAGTTTTAACTATTTCTGCTTTAGTTTGTTTAACATTCTTTCCCATATCATATCACCATTAACATTATACACTAATTTAAAATAAATCAAAAGAAGTAGCACACACTACTTCAATTTTCTACTTATAAGTTCTACCGTACGTACAGGATCTCTATAAAGTTGTTTATAAAGTTTTGGTTTCTTTTTTATCTCCTTAATTATATAAATATCTTGCTTAGCTAACTTAACACCATAAGATTCTCCACTATCCGAAACAACATCTACATCTCTGCCAGATATTTCATTTAAAGATATATCAAGAATATCACATAACTTTATCAAATTATCATACGTAGGTGTTCTCTCTCCATTTTCATACCAACAAATAGTAACTTTAGAAACACCAATTTTATCTGCTAATTCATCTTGCGTATATTTTTTTCTCTTCCTTGCGGCTTTAAGCACTTCCCCATTAATTCTATTCATAAGTATCACCACTTATTAGAGATTATAACAGTGAGAACATACAAATTGTCGAATTTTAACTTCTTGTTAACAAAAGTAAAAGAACCATATATCAGTTTATGAAATATAGTTCTAAATAAATTATTTTTTCTTTGCACTAGATAAAAAAGTAACTTTTTCAGCAATAACTTCAGTATTTTTCTTTATACCTTCATCAGTTTCATAATTACTAGTTTGAATTCTACCCTTAATACCAATTAAATCGCCTTTTTTACAATACTCTGTAGTACTTTCTGCTACTCCTTGCCATAATTTACATCCAATAAAATCAGTATCATATTCACCATTAACATTCTTATAGGCTCTTGGAACCGCAAGCGTAACATGAGCAATCTTCTTACCATTTTCTGTTTCATAAAGTTCAGGATCACTAGTAAGTCTGCCTACTAAAATAGTTTGATTAAGCATGGTTTCCTCCTTTCCAAAAACACTATACAAAATATATATTAAGAGTGCAAAAGTCCATTTTACCCAAATTAAACACAAAAAAAGTGGCAATTTGTCATTTCCTCCTAAGAAGAAAATATCCATTTCTACCACTAACATATAACTTGTTTTGGAAAATTACCCTATTTGTTATTTTTTGCAGCTTAAAGTAACTTCCGCCTTTGTTGCTTTACCAGTTTTATAATCAAAACTTACCATCGCATATGTTTTATTAGCATCACAATTTTTAAATTCTTTTAAATCATAATCAGTTAAACCCTCTTCATTAGCGGCTTTTAACATTTTAAGAGAAACCTTATATGCATTAGCCCCAGTACCAACACTCATATAGTTATTAAAATAATCCTTCGCAGAAACCGAAAAATCTTTTTCTAAATTAGAAGATTTATTTTCATTAAACAAAAATATTAAAACACCTGCTAATAATAAAACCATAAGAATAATCATAAACATAGTTCCCTTTTTTTCTTTTTTCATAAACTAACCTCCTAGAAATAATTTTTTAAAAGATGCGTAAGTTCCACAGCATATTCCATTGGCAAACTTTCCTTAAATTCATCAATAAAGCCCATAATAAGTAACTCCTTAGCCTTCTCTAAATCAAGTCCTCTACTCATTAAATAAAACAGTTTATCTTGATCAAGTTTAGATACTGTAGCCTCATGTTCCAGATATGAACTATCATTACCTACTATATTTTTAGGAATTGTATCACTTTTTGACTTATCATCTAATATAATTGTATCACATTTTACCACACTTTTAGAATTTTTAGCATTTTTATCAATATAAACAGTTCCTCTATAACTAGCATCTCCCCCGTTAGCGGCAATAGACTTACTTATAATATTACTAGTAGTATTTGGCGCTAAATGTATCATTTTAGCACCAGCATCCTGAATTTGCTCACCTGAAGCAACCGCAATTGAAATACAGTTACCACTCGCACCTTCGCCTGCTAAAATGCAAGATGGATATTTCATATTAATTTTAGAACCAATATTACCATCTATCCACTCCATCAAACCATTCTTTTCAACCTTCGCCCTTTTAGTAACTAAATTATAAATATTATCTGCCCAGTTTTGAATAGTAGTATATCTACAACTTGCATTATTACCAACATAAATTTCTACCACTGCCGCATGAAGTGAATCAGATAAATGATATGTCGCAGTACAACCTTCCATATAATGTACATGACTATCATCATCTACTATAATAAGAGTTCTTTCAAATTGCCCCATATTTCTTGTATCAATCCTAAAATAACTTTGTAAAGGCCTATCTATTGTAGTATGAGGTGGAACATAAATAAAAGTGCCTCCACTCCATACAGCGCCATTTAAAGCTGTATATTTATTTTCATCATATTTAACAAGTTTATTAAAATACTTTTTAAAAAGTTCAGGATACTTTTGTAAAGCCTCATCAGTACTACAAAAAATAACATTTTTTTCTTCAAGCTCTTTAATCATATGACTATAAACAACTTCACTTTCATACTGTGCATGAGTACCATCTAAATATTTCTTTTCAGCATCTAATAAACCAACTTTATCAAAAGTATTTCTAATATTACAAGCCACATTATTCCAACTACTTTCTACTTTAGTAGAAACTTTTTTATAATAATTAATTTGATCAAAATCTATTTTCAGTTCAGGACCAAAATTTGGATTAGGTATACTTATAAAACTTTCATATGCCTTAAGGCGAAAATCTGTCATCCATTTAGGTTCATTTTTAGCTTTTGATATCTCTTTTATTTTAGAGACAGAAAGTCCAAGTTCTTTATCCATTTACTTACCTCCCATTAATTATTGTTATTTTCTTTCAAAATATTTTCCATACCCCACCAGGAAAGTAATACACATTTTTTTCTATTTGGCTGTTTATATACATCATCGTAAACAATAGCTTCTTCTAAAATATTTTCATCATATTCTTTTTCATCTATCATATTAAAAAAATTATTTATAATATTTAAAGCTTCTTCTTTAGTTTTTCCTATTAAAATATCCGTCAAAATTGAAGAAGAACTTATACACATAGCGCAAGCATCACCATCAAATTTTACATCTTTAATAACATCATTTTCTATTTTCACTTCTAAATTAATTTCATCTATACAGCTTTCATTATTCATATTTATTTTAATATATGCTTTATCATTAGTAAGCCCTTTATTTCTTGGATTTTGATAATGATCTAAAATAATACTTCTCTTCATTTCTTTTTCCATTTTACTAGTCTCCTCATATGTATGAATTATACTCTATACAGATATAAAAATCAAGGTTCAAAAATACTAGATATTTTACTTAAACTTATATAACTACACTGCATTTATAAAAAAAGCAATACACATTGGTATTGCGGCAAAAGGGTTATTATGTTAAAAAACTATACAAAAACATTACTAATATAGTTTAAATTTTATTTAAAACACTTATTTATTTATTTTACCAATAGTATTTAAAGGGAAAATACTAAAATTAGTACTACCAATTATACTATCTTCATTTACTAAACCTATAATTCTACTATCAGTAGAATTATTACGATTATCACCCATAACAAAATAATATCCTTTAGGAATTACATCATATCC
>CAVHAY010000022.1:0-2741 GCA_963634115.1 Clostridia bacterium
ATTTATTTCTTCGATGATGATGTTTGCTGTTAGTTTTTGTTTAGAGGATGTTGTAGCATATGTGCTTTCTGGTTATAATATGACTTCTCTTATTAGTCCACTTGTTAATTTGATGATGATATGGGTTATTATTGTGGCTATGACACTATTAGTTATTGGTATTTTATTATTTCTTTTATATAGATGTAAATATAAAAATGATTAAAACAGAAGAAATTTATTATTTTTCTTCTGTTTTTGGTTTTGAGATTTTATTTTTTATTAGGGCAATAATAATTGGGCTTACTGATATTAAAATAATGACAATCATTATTAAGCTAAAATGTTCTTGTACGGCAGGAATATTACCAAATAGATAACCTATCATTATGAAGAGTGTGCTCCATATACATCCTCCTAAGGCATTATAGGTAATGAATTTTTTATATTTTAATTTACCCATACCGACAACAAATGGTACTATAGTTCTTATTATGGGCATAAATCTAGCAATTAGAACGGCTGCACTTCCATATTTGTTTATGAGGGCATCGGCCTTGCCTAAATTTTCTTTTTTTATTAATTTACCATTTCTTACGATTTTTCTACCTAGGCGTTTGCCTATTTCATAGTTTACGGTATCTCCAATGATGGCAGCACTTATTATGATTAGGAAAAGTATTCCTAAATTTAGATCACTTGTGGCGGCGAAAGCACCGGCCGCAAATATAAGGGAATCGCCGGGTAAAAATGGTAAAAATACAAGTCCTGTTTCACAAAATATTATGGTAAAAAGTAGAAGGTAAACAAGATTACCATAATTGGCGATAAAATCGCCTATATACTGATTACAGTGTAAAATAAAGTCTATTATAATCATTTTTTCCTCCTTGAGTACTACATAATTATAGCATATATTTCTTGCTTTTTGCGTGAAAATTTACTATAATGTTTTCGTTATTATGGAATATAAAAAAAATATATATGATACAAGGTAATACTGGAATTGGGTGGAGGTATGATGCATGAATGATTTTAATTTATTTTATATAAATACTAAAGCAGATATTAAAAAAGCAATGACTTTATATAATAAAGAACTTTTGGAAGAAGACATAGAAGAAATAAAAGAGGCTCTTTCTTTATTTACGGAGTTAAATTGTGATGGAAAATATTTAAGAGGTGTTTTGGTGGCTCTTGGATATAAAGCTATGGGGGGTAAGGATGATAAATATATTCCTTTATCTTTGGCGGTAGAAGTGTTTCAGACAGCAATTTTAATTCATGATGATATAATTGATAATGCATATCAAAGAAGAGGAAAGAAAACTATTCCTGTTAGTTATAAAGAAATGTATAATGATAAAAGTAGTGCTGATTTTATTAAAAAAAGAGATAATTATGCGAATGCGATGGCTATTGTGATAGCGGATATTGGGTTATATAGTGCGGCTGATTTGATTAATAAAAATTATAATGATAATCGTAAACTTTTGAAGCTTTATAATAAAATGGTACTTAATACTATGAAAGGTGAACTACTTGATGTTGTATTACCTTTTAAAGAAGAATTTTATGGAAAAAGTTTGGATCTTTTTGATAAGGTAATGGCAATTTATAAGATGAAAACAGCTTATTATTCTATTGTGGGGCCTTTTATTTTAGGTATGACTTTAGGGGGAGCTTCTTCGAATGAAATAAAGATTATGAATGATATTCTTATGACTAGTGGAATTGCTTATCAAATAAAGGATGATATTCTTGGTATATATGGTGATGAGAATTATATTGGAAAGACTAATTCTGATATAGAGGAATATAAGCAAACTATACTTTATGCATATACTATGAATACAGAATATAAAGATATGTTAATAGAGTGTTATGGAAAGAGTGGTATGACTGAGCAAGTTAGAGAAATTTTTGAAAAAAGTGGAGCTAGAAAGTATGCAGAAGATATGTTAGTAAAGTTATTTGATGATACTTTAAGTAGGTTAAATGATGTTAAGTTTTTGAATGATGAATGCAAGAATATATTAAAAGAATTTATTAAATATTTAGGTGAAAGGACAAAGTAATTTATGGATAAGAAATTAAAGTCTTTGATAATTTGTTTGATTATTTTGATAATAGGAATTATATGTTATTTTGCTTTTTCATTTATATTTTTTGATAATATTAGATTTAAAAAAGAATATGAAAAATTTAATGATAACTATATAAATATTAATATTGATGAAGATAATAATATTAAATATGTTGATGTAAATGAGGCTTTGGATATTTTAAATACTGGTTCTGGTATATTATATATAGGAGAGCCTAAGTCTAATAAATGCCGAGTTGTTTTACCTATATTTTTAGATGTGGTAAAAGAAGAAGAGGTTGATAATATTTATTATTTGAATGCTTCTAATATTCGTGATATAAAGAAAAAAGGTAGTAGTGAATATGATAAATTACTGAATATGTTAAATAAGTATTTATCAGATTATAAAGGAATTGATGATGAAAGTAAAAGAATATATTTTCCTAGTTTTGTATTTATAATGGGTGGGAAGGTTGTTGGTTTTTATAATAATGATATTTATGATAAAGTTTTAAATGCGCAAGAAAAAAGTAAAATTAAAAAGATTTACAAAGAAAATATTGATAAGATGTATGGTATGTGTGATGAAAGTTGTTAAATAAAAAAAGTAGAATTAATGTCTACTTTTGGAGTGCGTTTCTATAATTTCTTCTTTTTTGGCATTGTCTATTAC
>CAVHAY010000023.1:0-3487 GCA_963634115.1 Clostridia bacterium
ATTACATCATATCCTATTTCTTCTAACTCAAAATCAATAGTTGGAGAATTAGTTTTAAAATTTTCATTTACTTTTTTACCATTAATATATAATTTATTATTCTTATATTTTACCGTTTCTCCTGGAAGCCCTATCACCCTTTTAATTAACTTATCATTCCTATATTTAAATACCACTACATCAAATCTACTATAAGATTTATCATATTTTTTTAGTACCAATATTTCCCCATCATTTAAACTAGGGTACATAGACTCACCCTCTACTTTGACTGGTGTTACCACAAAAGTTCTTATAAGTATAACTACAAGAACAATAATAACATATGGCAATAATTCTTTTATATAATTTTTCTTTGGCTTTTCTTTCATATTTTCACCCCTTAAATAAAAATAAGGCCTTAAGCAGCCTTATTTTGTTTTTCTTTGATTTTCATTTGGCCTTTTATATTGCGTAAGTAATTTAATTTAGCACGTCTTACTTTACCATATCTAATAACTGTTATGCTTTCAATTTTTGGTGAATTCATTGGAAAAGTTCTTTCAACACCTACACCACCAGAAATTTTTCTAACGGTAAATGTTTGACTAACACCACCAGATTGAATATTCATTACTATTCCTTCAAAGGCTTGAATTCTTTCACGTTTACCTTCTACAATTTTAACATTTACTCTTACAGTATCTCCTACACGAAATTCAGGTAAATCTGTTCTTATTTGACTTTTAGTAATTTTGTCAATAATATTCATAGTATCTCTCCTTTGTCTATTCTATGATCATAACAATAAATATATTCAGCGGATCACGACATCGTAAATTATAACACTTTTTTTAATAAAGTTCAACTATTTGTGATAAAATAATCTAGGTGATTCAAATGAATTTTAAATATTCAGATACCAATAAAAGATACCATACTTTAGATTATTTTTATAAACATAAATTTGGCTGCAAAACATTTAAAGTTAGTTTAAATGCTGGTTTTACATGTCCCAATATAGATGGCACATTAGGACATAAGGGATGTATATATTGTTCTAATACTGGTAGTGGAGAATATGGTGGTAATCCTCAAGATGATTTAACAGTCCAATTTGAAAAAATTAAAACTATAATGCACAAAAAATGGCCAAAAGCAAAATATATTGGCTACTTTCAGGCAAGAACTAATACCTATGCACCAGTAGATGTTTTAAAAGAAAAATACGAATCTATATTAAAATTAGATAATGTTGTAGGACTAGCCATCGCCACTAGACCTGATGCCATAAGCGATGAATGTCTTGATTATTTAGAAAAGCTTAATAAAAAAACATTTTTAACCATTGAATTAGGTTTACAAAGTATACACAATGTTACTAATAAACTTATAAATAGGTGTCATAGTTTAAAGTGCTTTGATGAAATGGTTTCTAAATTAAAAGCAAGAGGTATATTTGTTGTTGCCCACGTTATTAATGGGCTACCTTATGAAAACAAAGAGATGATGTTTGAAACTATAAAACACTTAAACAATATTAAAATTGATGGCATAAAAATACATATGCTTAGCATTCTTAAAGGAACACCTTTAGAAAAATTATATTTAGAAAAGCCTTTCCCCTTACTCAGTATGAATCAATATATTGACATAGTCTGCGATGAACTAGAACTTTTAAATGAAAATGTCGTTATCGAAAGACTTACTGGAGATCCAAATATAAATGATTTAGTAGCACCATTATGGTTACCTCAAAAAATTAACGTTTTAAATGGTATAGATAAAGAAATGAAAAAACGTAATTCTTATCAAGGAAAAAAAGTAGAATAATTGATGTGAACCCCATTTAGGAAACATCATAATCTACTTTTAAAATTCAATTCTTTCTTTAATATAATCTTTAACTTCATTGACATTAACAGTAATTTGCTCCATAGTATCTCTATTTCTGATAGTTATTAAATTATTTTTTATTGTTTCATCATCTATTGTTATACACCAAGGTGTCCCCATAGCATCTTCTCTTCTGTATCTTTTACCAATAGTACCACTTTCATCATAATCACATGGAAAAGATTTTCTTAATTCATTATATATTTTTCTAGCAGTATCACTATGATGTTTTTTAATAAGTGGTAAAACCGCAACCTTATATGGCGCTATCGCAGGGTGAAAAGCCATAACTTCTCTTATATCTCCATTATCTAAAGTTTCCTTTTTATAACAATTAAATAATATTGCTAAAACTAATCTATCAGCACCAACAGTTGATTCAATTATATATGGTATAAATTTTTCTTTTGTCTCTTCCTCAATAACATACATCTTTTCCCCACTATATTCTTGATGTCTAGATAAATCATAATCAGTTCTATTATGAGTACCATTTATTTCTCCCCATCCAAAAGGAAATTTAAATTCAATATCACATGCCTCTTTAGCATAATGCGCTAACTTATCATGCGGTTGATATCTTAAAGCATCTTCAGAAATACCTAAATCAATAAAATATTTTTTAGCATATTCTCTAAAATGTTCATATAATTCATGATCAGTTCCGGGTTTACAAAAAGTTTGAAATTCCATTTGCTCAAATTCAATAGTTCTAAATGTAAAATTACTTGGTGTAATTTCATTTCTAAATGCTTTACCTACTTGACCAATTGAAAAAGGCAAATTACTCCTAGTTGTTCTTTTAACATTCAAATAATTTACATATTCTCCTTGAGCATTTTCTGGACGGAGGTATATAATATTTTGCTTTTCTTCAATAACACCTCTACTTGTTCTAAACATTAAATTAAATTCTCTAAGAGGTGTAAAATCACTCTTACCACACTTAGGACATGGAACTTTATTATCTTTAATAAAATTCATCATTTCATCTTCAGTCATAGCGTCCGCATTAATCGTAGAATCATAGTCATTAATTAAATTATCTACTCTGTGTCTTACTTTACAATTCTTACAATCAATTAAAGGATCACTAAAAGATTGAACATGACCAGATGCTTCCCATACTCTAGGATGCATTAATATAGAAGCATCTACCTCATAAGCAGAATCTCTTTCTTGAATAAATCTTTTCTTCCATGTACTTTTTAAATTATCTTTTAATAAACTACCTAAAGGTCCATAATCCCAAGTATTTGCTAGTCCTCCATATATTTCACTTCCTTGATAAATAAATCCATACTGTTTACATATATTTACCATATCTTTCATTGTTATTTCTTCCATATTTGTCTCCCATCTATATAGTATTTTTATATTATCATTTTTAAATTTTTTTTACAATAAATATTCTTTATAATTTTTTAAAGTAATCTAAGCTATCTATTTTCTCCTTTGACAATTTAATTTTTCATTTTTCAAAATATTCTGATATTTTAACCAATCCTTTTTTATATTTAAATATTCTAATTCTTTACTATTCATCTTTAAAACATCTAAATAATAAACAACCTTATATTTTATTAGATTATGAAACGATTTTTTGTATTAG
>CAVHAY010000024.1:0-3386 GCA_963634115.1 Clostridia bacterium
ATATAAAGATTTAGGATATTTATTAAATTATCTATTAAGATTATAATTAAAAATGAGGTGGTACAATGCCTAACTTAATAGATTTACATATTCATTCTCAATTTTCTGATGGACAATTTGATATAAATAAATTAGTTGAATTGAGTAGAATAAATGGTGTAGGATTAATATCAATAACAGATCATGATGATATAAGATCATCATTAGAATTGAAAAGTAACTCTGATATAAAAGGAATTGAATATATTAATGGAGTTGAATTATCTTCATTTATTAAATTAAATGAAAGAATTATTAGATTACATATTTTAGGATATGGTTATGATGAAGAAAACGAAGAACTACAAAACAAATTGTTAGAAAAAAGAAATTTGAGAACTAATGTCAATAAAAAGTATTTAGCCAAATTAATACATGAGTTCCCATATTTAGACCATGATTTGTTGAAAAATGTTCAATGCGATAAGTATATAAGATTATCACGATTAATAGAAGCATATTTAAATAGTAAAAATCTATCGAAAGCACAATTAAATGCTATTAAGCAATACTTAGATATTAATCGGCCAATTTATCCAAATTATGAGTTTGATGTATTAGAGGCTTTACAAATAATAAAAAAGGCTAATGGATATCCTGTATTAGCACATCCTTATCAATATAGATTGAATGTAAAAGAGGAAATTGCTTTGCTTAAAATATTAAAAGAAAATGGGCTTATAGGTTTAGAAAAATATCATTCGGGAGATACTTCAAATGGGATGCTTTTACAAGAAATGATGTGTAATAAATTTAATTTTGAATGGACTTTAGGTAGTGATTTTCATGAAGATCATGATGATTTTGGGAATCAAATAGGCTATGGGAAGAATAATAATTTATGTAAGAGCTCTTGCTCATTAATTAAAACATTACGTAGAGATGGAAAGGTTTTAAAAATATAACATGACAAGAAACGAAGAAAAAGCGAGTGTTTTAGCTGAACATTTAGGAATTAAAAATGGAATAATTGTTAATTCAGGTACAATAGCATTGCTTTCTGCACTAAAAATCGCAAATATAAAACATGGAGATAATGTATTAATAAATGGTTATTGTTGTTATTCTTTGTTCGAGGCAATAATGAATGTTGGAGCAAATCCAATTTTTGTTATACCAAAAGATTTTTATAATATTTCAGTAGATGAGATTAGAAAAACACTTAATGAAAATGAAATAAAATGTTTTATAGCTACACATCAATATGGCATTGTGCAAAATATTAAAGCAATAAAAGAAGAATTTCCTGAACTTATAATTATAGAGGATATTGCTCAAGCGTGGAATATACAAGAAAACGATTTGGGAATAGGAAAATATAGTGATTATGTAGTTACCTCTTTTGGAATATCTAAGGCATTATCATATGGTCAAGCAGGTGCTATTTTTTCTAATAAAGATATTAGACAATATTTTGACTTTCATGATAAGGAGAGTAGAAATAGTTCGAGATTTTTATTACCTTATGTTTTGTATGACTGTGATAATATCAATACAGAACAATTAGCAATTACTGCTAAAGATACAGTTGATAAACAAAGATTAATTGCTAGGTTATTAACAGGATATTTTGATAGTGATGAAAAATATAGTATTTATAAAGATGAAGATTCACAAGTATCTTCTTGGCATAAATTTCCAGTAATAATAACTAATTCTAATTATATAAATGAGTTTGAAAGAATAATGCAAGATAATGGGATATTATTTCAATGGCAAAACGAAAAAGAAGTATGGGAACTGGAAATGATAAAAAGTTATAGCCCTAAAATTGTTGAGTTTGGAACAAAGCCAATTTATGCTTTAATTAGAACAAAACAAAATGATGTGGAAAAAGTAAAAAAATTAGTAAGGAATAGATAAAATGAGTTATATAAATCCAAATGAATATGGTAGTTTATATTTTGATAATAAAGAAGAAACTGCTGTATTAAATGTTTTAAAAAATGAAAAAATATTTAGATATGCAAGTGATAAAATTTCTACAACAGATAAATTTGAAAAAATGCTAAAGGAAAAAGTAAATTGTAAGTATGCATTAGGGGTTACTAATGGTACTTCAGGTTTAATAACTGCTTTGATAGGATGCGATGTTAGAGCTAGAGATAGAGTGCTAGTTAGTTCATATACATTTTTAGCAACAGCATTAGCAGTTAAATGTTTAGAAGCGATACCGGTTCCGTTAAATATTGATTTGCAAAATGGCTTCGACTTACAAGATTTAGAAGAAGAATTAAAAAAAGGATGTAAAGCAGTAATTGTTGTTCAATTACAAGGTCGTTGTTTTGATTTGTCTAAAGTGAAATGCCTTTTAAAAAAATATAATGTGAAATTAATAGAAGATAGTTGTCAAGCATTTGGAGCAAAAATTAAGGATGAATATGCTGGAACTATTGGAGATGTAGGGGTATATAGTTTTCAACAATTTAAACAAATTTCTTGTGGCGAAGGTGGAGCCGTTGTAACTAACAACAAATCAATATATCAAAAAATGAGAAATTATACGGATATGGGAGCAGAACGTGATTTGTTCCCAAATTGGAGTGGTAATGATGTTTTATTTGGACAAAATTATAGAATGAATAATATTATGGCTGCAATATTATGTGAACAGTTGAAAAAAATGGATGATATTATTTTAAAACAACAAAAAAGTCGTAGTTATATATTAAGCAAAGTTAAATTGAACAATTTAATAAGTAGTGTCGATCCAAATGGAGATACAGGAATGAATATTTTATTATTATTAAATTCTAAAGAAGAATTTAATAATGTTAAAGAAATAGGCAATAAACCAAATATTGAAGTAAGAAGAATGTGGAATGGTTTATATTTTGAAAATGAATTATTTAAAAGAAATAAATTAACAGATGTTGATTTAAAAAATAATTTATGTAGTAAATCGAAAGAATTAATTGATAGATTAGCTGTAATATCAATTCCACCTATATTAAAGAAAGATGATTGTAATAAAATAGTTGATTTCTTAAATGAAATAAAGTTTGGTAGTGATAATAATGCAATTTAATGGATTAGATTTAAAAATTATTTCTTCAAAAGAATACGAAGAAGATTTAAAAAATGTAAGTGATATACCTGTTTGGATTGATCCTATTTCAATTACAATTTATGAGAATAAAGAAATAATAAAAATATTATTAGATAATGAGCCATTAGTTTATTATGTTGTACCTTTTTATTATAAAGATGGGAAAAGATGGGCAGAACGTAAATATAGATATTTTGCTTACTTATCTCCTTATTTTGTAAAAAAATGTTCTAATAAAAAAAGAAAAGAAGCAATATACTTAATTTTTAATTATATTTTTTCTAATTATGCTTATATG
>CAVHAY010000025.1:0-6964 GCA_963634115.1 Clostridia bacterium
TTTCAAATAATTTTAATCAAATAAATGAAGTACCAGATATTAATCAAAATAATATACCGACTTCAAACAATTTTAATCAGATAAATGAAGTGCCAACTACTAATCAAAATAATATACCAGCACCAAATAACTTTAATCAAATAAATAACATACCTGAAGTTAATAGTGCAGTTTCAAATAATTTTAATCAAATAAATGAAGTACCAGATATTAATCAAAATAATATTATGGATAATATTCAGAATACATCAGATGATTCAAACCAAAGTTTATTTAATAGTAGAAACGCTGAAGTAACAGACTCTGATTTAAATGTAAATGCCAGAAAAATAACTCATGAAACTTATGTAGAAGCACAACCTAAAGAAGAAGAAAAAGAAAGACCGGCGATTGTACCTTTTACTGAAGGACGTCCTAAAGTCTGTCCTAATTGTGGCGCTAGACTTTCTTCTTCAGCAAATGCATGCTTCTTATGTGGTCATAATTTATAAAAAGAGGTGAAATAATGTTTGTAGATGAGGCAGTTTTAGAACTTTTTGCAGGCAATGGCGGAGATGGTTGTAAGGCTTTTAGAAGAGAAAAGGGTGTACCTCTAGGAGGCCCTTTTGGAGGAAACGGAGGTAGTGGCTCTAATATTGTTTTTAAAACAGATGAAGGGCTTAATACTTTAGTTGATTTTAGATATAAAAAAATTGTTAAAGGTGAACGTGGTGAAAATGGTTTAGGAAAAGGTATGAATGGTAAGAATGCGAATGATATTGTTTTATCTGTTCCTCTTGGTACTGTTATTAGTGATGAAGCTACTGGCCTTATCATTGCGGATTTAGTGAAACTTGGTGATGAAGTAATTGTTGCTAAAGGCGGTAGAGGTGGTAGAGGTAATATTGCTTTCGCAACCCGTACTAATCCTGCTCCTGATTTTGCTGAAAATGGGGAACCTGGAGAATACAGAAAAATTAAACTTGAACTTAAATTAATGGCCGATGTTGGATTAGTTGGTATGCCTAGTGTTGGTAAGAGTACTTTTATTTCTAAAGTTTCAGCTGCTAGACCAAAAATTGCCGATTATCCTTTTACTACTTTAAAACCTAATTTGGGAGTTGTACGTACAGGTGATAACAGAAGTTTTGTAATTGCGGATTTACCTGGATTAATCGAAGGGGCTTCTTTAGGTCATGGCCTTGGTGATCAGTTCTTAAAACATGCCCAAAGGACTAGAGTACTTGCGCATATTGTTGATATGAGTGGTTATACAGGTAGAGATCCTTATGAAGACTATACGATAATTAATAGAGAATTACTTAGTTTTGATGAAAATATGATGAAAAAACCACAAATTGTAATTGCTAATAAAATGGATAGTGAATTTGCTTTGGATAACTTAATTAAATTTAAAGAAAAAGTAAATGTTCCTGTATATGAGATTTCAGCAATAAATGGCCAAGGTATTGATAAGGTACTTTATAAACTCGCAGATCTTCTAGATTCTATTCCTAAAAACAATTTATATGAAGAAGAAAAATTTGAAAGTCATGTTATTTATAAATTTAAAGAAGAAAAACCATTTACTATTGTGAAAGAAGGAAATACTTATATTGTAAAAGGTGATTTACCAGAAAAACTTCTTAGAATGAATAGATTTGATACTGATGAGGCGATACTTAGATTTGCTAATAAACTTAAAAAATTAGGTATTGATGAAGAACTTAGAAATATGGGAATTGAAGAAGGAGATATTGTTAAAATACTTGATTATGAATTTGAATTTGTAGAATAAGAAAAACTTATTCTTTTTTCTTTATTTAAACTCAAAAATTTGATACAATTATATTATAGTAGACTAAAGGAGGATTGATGCGAGTGAATAAAACTAAAATAATTGCTACAGTTGGGCCATCTAGTTATAAAAGAGATGTTTTAGAGGGAATTATTGATTCTGGTGTAGATGTAATTAGAATTAATATGAGTTATGCAAATTATCAATTTTGTGAAGAGATAATTGATGCTGTTGATGAAATAAATGAAAAAAAAAATTCTGCCGTTAGTATTATGCTTGATTTAGAAGGACCTTGTATTAGAACTGGAGAATTTACATCGGGCGAAGCAAATTTTAAAACTGGTGATAAGATAAGAATTTATATGAATAAAGTTATGGGTAATAATGTACAGTTTTCTGTTAATTATTCTAAACTTATTGAAGATTTGAAATATCGATCTATTATTAAACTAAGTGAAGGCGCTGTCGTTTTGGAAGTTGCGGAGAAGGGCCTTGATTATGCTGTGCTTGAAGTTTTAAGAGGTGGTATAGTTAAAAATTATTCTAAAGTGTATTTACCTGGTATTAAACTTAATAGAAAATTTTTAACTAAACAAGATAAAGAAGATATTTTATTTGCTAATAAGGCAAATATTGATTTTATTGCTATTTCTAATATTACTAATGTGGATGATGTTTTGGAAATTAGTGATCTTTTAATTGAACTTGGAAATAACCATATTAGTTTACTTGCTAAAATTCAAAACGAATCTGCGACAGAGGAATTAGATAATATTATTGATGCTTCTGATGGTGTTATTTTATGTAGAAGTGATTTATCAATTGAAATACCATTGGAAAAAGTTCCTAATATAAAAAATGATGTTATAAAAAAATGTCATGATAAGGGTAAAGTTAGTGTTGTAACTGCTGAAGTATCTAGTTTTATTAAAGAAGATATTGTGCCGAATAGATCGGAAATTTCTGATTTAGCAAATCTTACTACTTCATCTGTGGATGCTATTATGTTAACAGGAGAAACAACAGTTGGTAAACATCCACTACTTGTAGTCCAAGAAATAGAAAAAGTTGTAAGATCGGCTGAAGAAGAAATTGATTATGAATATTTTTTCAGTTCAGCTTTAAAGACAGAAGCAAAAAATATTGCGGGTACCATTACATCTTCTGTTGCACTTGGAGCCATTGAACTTAAATGTAAAGCTATTATTATTGCTACTAACAGTGGTTATACAGCAAAACAAATGAGTAGATTAAGACCTCCTTGTATTATAATTGCGGCAGCTCCAAATAGAGATGTTGCAAAAACACTTAATATGCATTTTGGTGTTGTACCAGTGGTAGTAGATGAATTTGATTTTGATTCTTTATCTGCCAAAAGTACGCTTATTGCTCAAAAGTTACTTGATTTAAATAGTGGTGATAAGGTTATTATTACTGGTGGATATCCATTTAAAGTAATAAAGCATACTAACTTTATGATGATAGAAGAAATATAAAAAGGGATGTGATAAAATGTATAATTTAGGAGAACAATTTTTGATAGATTCTAAAAAAGCTGTTAGTAATCCTAAAGCAATTATAAAAGGTACAAATTATCGTTTTACTGTTTTAACGCCAAGAGTTATAAGACTTGAATATAATACTAATGGGTTATTTGTAGATGCCCCATCAGATTTAATTTTTTATCGTAACCTTGAGGTACCTAATTTTCAAACTAGAGATGATAATAATTATTTAGAAATTAGTACAGATTATTTTAAATTATCTTATACTAAAGAAAAGCCTTTTTTAGGTACCAAGGTAAGTCCTTCATCTAATTTAAAAGTAGAACTTTTAGGTACTGATAAGGTATGGTATTATGGCCATCCTGAGGTTAGAAATTTTAATATGCCTGCGATATTTTTAACAGATGGTATAGATACTAAAACTAAAGGATTATATTCTGCAGAAGGTATGGCAAGTATTGATGATTCTGATCATAAATTATTTAAACAAAATGGTGAAGTGGAAGATAGATCTTCTAAAGGAATTGATATATATTTATTTATGTATAATAAAGATTTTTTACTAGCTTTAAAAGATTACTATGAACTTACTGGTTATCCAGCTCTTGTACCAAGATATGCTTTGGGAAATTGGTGGAGTAGAAATGATGACTATAGTGATGAAACTTTAAAAGATGTGGTTGATACTTTTTTAAAACATCAAATACCTATTTCAACTATTTTATTAGATAAAGACTGGCATATTAGAAAATATGATGGTAAAAAACATTTGAAATCAGGTTTTACTTTTAATAAAGATTATTTTAAAAATCCATTAGAAATGATTAAGTATTTGCATTCTAAATATATAAAACTTGGTCTTAGTATTGACCCTACAGAGGGAATATATGATAGTGAACCATATTATAATGAGGCCATTAAATATTTACCAGCTGATGAAACAGGTAAAATTTCTTTTAATGTTCTTGATCCTAAATTTATAGATGTATATTTAAAATTTTTTATTCATCCACTTGATAATATGGGAATAGATTTCTACTGGTTAGATACTCCAATAGAAAATATTGAAGATACTACTTTACTTAAACATTATCAATATTATGATATGTATAGAAATTATAAAAGGAGAGCTATGGTACTGGGACCAAATTATGGACTTGCGGCTCATAGATATCCAGTTGTATATTCTGGTAAATCACTTGTTAGTTTTAGTACTTTAAGAAAAATTCCATTTTATAATAATAATGCATTTAATATGGGAGTAGGTTTTATTGCTCATGATATTGGTGGCTATTTTAAGGGCACTGAAGATAGTGAACTTTATACTAGATTTATTCAACTTGGAACTTTTAGTCCAATATTAAAATTTGGCGTAGAAAAAGGAAAATATTATAAAAGAGAACCTTGGAGGTGGGATATTAAGACTTATACGATTGCTAAAGATTTCTTAAGACTTCGTCATAGATTAATTCCTTATATATATAGTGAAGTTTATAAGTATCATAAAGATGGCACACCTTTTATTACACCAGTTTATTATACTAATCCAAAGTTTTATGATGATGTATTATATAGAAATGAATATTATTTTGGTTCACTTTTCTTAGTATGTCCAATATTAGAAAAAAATGATCCGGTTATGAATAGGGCCCTCCATAATTTTTATATTCCAGAGGGTATTTGGTATGATTTTGTTACTGGTAAAAAATTTCCTGGTAATAGAAGCTACATTTCTTTCTTTAAGGATGAAGAATATCCTGTATTTGTAAAACAAGGTTCTATTATTCCTATGGGTTTAAATGAAAATGTAAATAATACCACACCACCAGTAGATATGGAAATTCATATATTTCCTGGTAAAAGTAATACATATACTCTTTTTGAAGATGATGGTGAAAGCGATTTATATCGTAAAGGTTTTTATATCTTAACTGAAATAGAATATAATTATATGCCTAGTAATTATAGTGTTATTATTAGAGCAAAAGAGGGTAAAAGTGGTATTATTCCAGATAATAGAAATTATAAGATTGTATTTAGAAATACCAAAAGAACCGCAGATGTATCAGTGTATGTAAATAGAGATAAAGTTTCATTTAAAACTTATGTTGATGGTGCTGATTTCATAGTAGAAGTAAAAAATGTCAGTACCACTTCTCAACTTACAATAAACTGTAAAGGTAAAGATATTGAAATAGATGCTGTACATTTAATTACTCAGGATATTGAAAGTATTATAAATGATCTACAGATAACAACAGAGATGAAAGATGAGATAGATACTATTTTATTTAGTGATTTATCTATTGCTAAAAAACGTATAGAAATAAGAAAATTAAAGAGAAAAGGACTTGACTCTAAATTTGTAAAAATGTTTATTAAACTTCTAGAGTATATTAATGAAATATAAAAGGCTAAAAAGCCTTTTTACTATTTATAAAAATGTTTTATAATTAGTTGACAATATTTGACAAATAGGGTTATAATTAATTGTAGATAAGGTCTAGAAGGTGATGTTATGAGCGAGACTACAAACATAAATTTTTCAGTAATAAAGACATGGATTCAAAATCATTTGAAAAAACAGAATAACCTTTTAAGTTGTAATAATGCCGAAAGAAAAATTGTTATTCATACTATTACGGGTTATAAATATATTGAAATACCACCTAAAACTGCCGCTAATAAAAATGAATGGATAGGAGCTTGGATAAAAGTTTATCAAACTTGTTTAGAGGCTTTAGAAGAGAAAGTTCAGTTCTTGTGTATGAATGATCCTTTGGTAACACATATATCTGGTTATAAAATAAAAGTTGGAGATAAGACAATTGTGTTACCTAGTGACGTTAATGATGTTACATATATAAATACTTTAGAAACTATTGTTAACCTTTATGATGTATTTAAAAGACAAGAAAAAGAAAAACAAAAAACAAAAGCAGAAGAAAAACCTATCATAGTAAATTATAGGGCAGTTCAAATAGATAAACCTAGTCTATTAGTGCCAGAAGAAACTACTAAAGATACAGTTAAGGCTATAAGAATACCTGATCCTAATATGAAAATTAAAAATACTATAGATGAAGTAAAAAATGATTTAAATAAAATTCGTACTGTTTATAACAAAATTAAGTGTCAAAAAATTGCGGATGATGATTTAATTAGTAAGACTGATTGTAATAGATTTAAAGATCAAGATGATTCTTTTGTTCTTATTACGTGTACTAACCTAAGTAAGGGTGAGGAGACCTTTGTTGCTAATGCTGATTTATGTACTAAAGAAAAAATACCTATGGGGGCTTTTATAAGTGGCAAGGCTGTTAATAAAGAACAAGGAGATAGTGAATCTAAAAAAATAATTAAACTATTATCTAATTATAAAATGCAAGGACCAATACTATATGAAATTAATAATTCTGAAATAAGAAAATATAAAGATGATAATGATAAAGTTTTATCTATTGTAGATACTAGTATGCAGGTCGCCGATGAGTTAAGTAAAATGGGTTATAAGACACTTATTTGTATGGATTTAGATATTAAAAAGATTATTGAAAAAGTTCATAAGACTTTAAGACCTGATTTTAAACCAAAACATAAATCTGTTTTAAGAATCTTACCAAGAGAAAAAGAAGATATTGATGAAAATCAATCAACTGTCTTAATGGATCCTGTATATGAC
>CAVHAY010000026.1:0-2425 GCA_963634115.1 Clostridia bacterium
GGATTACTTATGATTATGGAGTAGATGGGAATACTGAAAATTATACTAAAAGATATATTTATGAATATGTAGAACCAGATGATAATTATGCTTGTGATATGTTACTTGAAAATAATTAGTTTATTATCTAAATTATTTATCTTTTTGGTTTTAACTACACAAAAATGTGGTAATTGGGTGCAAAATATTGACGTAAGCAAATATTTTATGTTATAGTTTTATCAGTTGACTGAGAAAAATACTTAGTAGTAATTTAACTGGTAATAAGAAAGTTAACGGATGATGGGAGTTAACCAAGGTTAAATTTATGAATTATATATTTGGAGTCAAGACCGCAAATCAGCGTTATAGATTAAAGTGCATAGAAATACTATGAAGTAAGGTGGTACCGCGATATATTCGTCCTTATGTTATAGTATTTTTTTATTATTTGGAGGAATTGTATGGAATTAAATAAATATATTGACAGTACGAATTTAAAAATGGAAGCAACGGCTTCAGATATTACTAAATTATGTGAAGAGGCTATTAAATATAATTTTGAAAGTGTTTGTGTAAGTCCTTGTTATGTTACTTTGGCTAAAAAATTATTAGAAGGCACTAATATATTAGTAGATACTGTAGTAGGTTTTCCATTTGGAACTAGTAGTCCTAAGACAAAACAGTTTGAGGCTATCGAAGTCGCAGAATTTGGGGCTGATGAAATTGATATGGTTATTAATGTTGGAGCGTTAAAAGATCAGGAATATGATTATGTTAAAAATGAAATAGAGGGAGTTCGTGATGTTTTAGATGGTAAAACATTGAAAATTATTATTGAAACATCTCTTTTAACAAAAGATGAGATCATTAAAATGACTGAAATATGTAATGAAACTTTTGTAAATTTTATAAAAACTTCAACAGGTTTTGGTATAAGAGGTGCTTCACTAGAAGATATTGACATAATAAATGAACATAAAAATGAACTTTTACAAATAAAAGCTTCTGGTGGTATTAAAAGTTATGAAGAGGCAGAAGCATTTATAAATAAAGGTGTAACTAGAATTGGAACATCAAATGCCGCAAAAATAATGAAAGAGTGGGAGGAAAAATAATGAAATTATTTGATGAATTAAAATGGCGTGGTTTAATAAAAGATGTCGCTGGAGATGATATAGAAGATAAAATTAATAATGGTGGATTAACTTTTTATTTAGGAACTGATCCAACCGCAGATAGTTTACATATAGGACATTTGTCATCTTTATTAACTGCTAAAAGATTACAATTAGGTGGGCATAAGGCAATTATTTTAGTAGGAGGCGCTACTGGAATGATTGGTGATCCTAGACCTACTACTGAAAGAGCTATGATTAGTAAAGAAGAAGTTAATAAAAATTTTGTTTCACTTAAAAAACAAATAGAATCTTTATTTGGTTTTGAAATAGTTAATAACTATGACTGGGATAAAGATATTAATTTTATTGATTTTTTGAGAGATTATGGTAAATTCTTTAATATAAATTATATGATAAATAAAGATATTATAAAAAGAAGATTAGAATCTGGTATTACTTATACAGAATTTTCTTATATGATTATGCAAGCACTTGATTTTTTATGGCTTTATGAGAATAAAGGATGTACACTTCAGGCTGCAGGTTCCGACCAGTGGGGTAATATTACCGCAGGTATTGATTTAATCAGAAAAAAAACAGGTACGGAAGTATATGGTTTTACAATGCCACTAGTACTTACTAAAGATGGTAAAAAAATTGGTAAAAGTGAAGGTAATGCTATATGGCTTGATAAGACAAAAACATCTAGTTATGAAGTGTATCAGTATTTCTTAAATAGTGCTGATGAAATGGTTATAGATTATTTAAAAATATATACTTTTTTAACTAAAGAAAAGATTGAAGAAATAGAGAAAAAGCACTTAGCTTGCCCAGAAAAAAGACTTGCCCAAAAAATACTGGCTGAAGAAATTGTATCTTTTTTACATGGTAAAGAAGAAGCTTTAAAGGCTATAAAAATAAGTGAGGCTTTATTCGGAGGAAATATTAGTAATTTAACTAAAGATGAAATATTAATTGGTTTTAAGGGAGTGCCAACTTTTGAAGCTAAAGAAAATAATATTATAGATTTTTTGGTATCATCTGCAATTGTATCTAGTAAAAGAGAGGCTAGAGAATTTATTGATACAGGTTCTATTACTATTAATGATAAAAAAATTATGGATCCTAAGTTTATAGTTAATTCTGATATGGCAATTGATAATGAAATATTAGTAGTAAGACGTGGCAAGAAAAAATATTTTATTGGTAAATTTTAACATAAATCGACATTTATTTGCCTAGGAATACTTTATAATATAACTGGTGATTAGATGAGGGAATGTAAATATCATATATATGATGAGACTTCTATAATAGAGGTCTTT
>CAVHAY010000027.1:0-3145 GCA_963634115.1 Clostridia bacterium
ATGCTTTAGTACCCATATCTGCGGTTTGATAAACATACTCAAGTAATTCTAAATTTTCATTCATATTTTTCATCCTCCTAACTTAGTTATAAGCAAAATAAAAAAAATTATACTGTAATACTACAATATAATTT
This sequence comes from Clostridia bacterium, assembly GCA_963634115.1. Taxonomy (GTDB): domain Bacteria; phylum Bacillota_I; class Bacilli_A; order RF39; family UBA660; genus Coprosoma. The sequence continues at coordinate 135 of CAVHAY010000027.1, forward strand.
TTTATTAATAATCATCATCATCTGCGAAAAAGTCATCAAAGAACTGATCATCAGTTACATAGTCATCATTATATTTAGATATTTTCTCATCTTCTTTTTTTAATGTTTCATTAACTTTTTTAGTAATTATAGCCTCAAAATCAGACTTATTCATTTTCTTAGATGGTTTTTTAATTTCATGAACAATAGGTGTATTTTTTTTCTCTTTTGTATCTATTTTATTATGATGTTTTGTTGATATATCTTCTTCTTTAGTAATATTTTTTATAACGGGATCTGCTTTAGAAATAACTGTTTTTTCAGTAGCAGCTTCACTTACAGTTTTCTTTTTTGATGTAGTGTTTTTTCTTGTAATAGGTATTTCTTGTGGTATAGGTATACCATTACCAAAAGCCTCATCCATTGGTATATTACTAACAATAGGAGATTTTGCATCACTAGTCATAGACTTAATATCAGTCTTATTTTTCTCTTTTACAGCAGCTTCTTCTGCTTCTAATTCAGCAATTCTTGCATCTATTTTCTTTAAAAGTGAGTCAATATGAAAACCACTTGGTTTAACACCATTACTTTTATTTCCAAACATAGAAGCAGGTTTTATAGTGCCACCTATAGGAGACTTCATACTCGCATTAATTTTACCATTACCACCCATTATTTGATTTATTTTTTCCTCTTTTTTCTTGTTAACAAAGCCCTTTAAATCAAATGTATGAACTTCTTCTTTTTCACGATCAGGATATACCGCAGACTCTCCTTTATAATCAGTTTTATAAAATTCTCCCCAGTCAGAGGCATAATCCATTTTTATCTTTCCTTTATATGGATCAAGTCTACTTCTAAGTAAAATAAAATCTCCCATTTTTAATTTCTGCAGATCACTAACAGTTATCAAAGGTCTAGTTTCTTCTTTTTTCTTATCACCTTCACCAGTTTTAACTTTTACTTCACCGCACATCTTACTTATTTCTTCTAAGGCCGCAAGTTCAGTACTAATCAAATAAATAGTATTACCACAGTTACCCCTAATAGTATCAGCCTTATTTTTACCATAAACCTCCGCTAACTGGGCAAAGTTCTGAATTACAAAATAAAATCTCATATTCCTACTACGTGCAGCTGAAACCATTGTTTCTACATCCTTAAGAGGTGGCATATTAGCAAATTCATCAAGTAAGAAATTAGTTCTATATGGTAACTTTCCACCTTTTCTTTGAGCATAATCAACTAAAGCTTCATAACATTGCTTTACAAAAATTGTCACTAATGGATGATATGTTTTCTTTTCATCTTGAATAACAATAAATACAGCCGTTTTCTTACTACCAATATCATCCATTTCAAAATCACTATGAGAAAGCATCTCCGAAACATTTTCACGAGCCGCAAAAAGCCTTAACTTCTGCTTAAACACCGATAAAATACTTCCCCTTGTATCATTTGGAGATATCAATGTAGAAGATACAGAAACATACGCTGGAGATGATGGATCTTTGGTATTAAAATAGGCATTAACATATGGTGTATTTGGTCCACTTTTTTCTTCACCAACTGTAGTAAAAATATTTACACTATTTAAATTAATTTCCTTTTCATCAGCATCGTCAAAAAGGCCTAAACATATACCAGAAAAATAATCCGCTGATGTTTTTTCCCAAAACGGATCAGAATTTTGAGCATTCGCATCATACAAAATATTTATAGCCAAATCATCAATAAGTTCATTTGCTTTATCTTTGTTACCATTTTTATAATATACATATGGTAAATGTAATGGATTCCATCCACTTCCCTTTTGAGGATCACGGAAATTTAAAATAATAACATTATATCCTCTTTTTTTTAGAAAAGCAGAAGTTCCTTCAAAAAGTTCTCCTTTAGGGTCTGTAATAATCATAGATTCATCATGTTTCGCTAAAGATTTAATAAGTGGAAACATCGTAATTTGCGTTTTACCTGCTCCAGTAGAACCAATAATTATACTATGATATCCCCCGTTATCTACCCACATAGTTTTACCATTATTAATTAAAGGAATACCACCAGCATCTGCTGTTTCTCCAGCAACAGAAACTTTTTCAATATTTTTATCTTCTTTTAGTTCTTTTTCAGTTAACCATCTAGAATAACCTTTTTCTCTTTTTTTACCAAAAGAAAAACCAAAACCATTATCTCTATCGTAAAATTTATCACCTACACTTACAACTATTGCCACCAGTGCAACGACATACAAAACTAGTGTTATAAAAATATAATTAGGACCAAATGCTGGGAAAGGGTTAAATCCCCAAAAAGGATGATCAATATCCCCAGATGCAAACTGGGCCAAATTTAAAACTGCGATTGCCACAAAATAAAGTAAAATGATGGCTAAAATACCAAACATAACCCAATCTTTAGAATCTGCAGTAAACTTTAATTTCATATAAACACCTCCGTATTATTTTTACCAAAAATGTCTCTCTCAAAATATTATAACATAAATTTTATAAGAATGTTCAAAAATAAATGTTTGTTTCATAGAAAAAGAAACCCAAAGTTTCTTCGCCTTAAAATTTGCTAATTTTGAACATAATTTATAAGTATACTAGCATTTCTACTAGAAATTTTAGCCGTAGTATTTTCATCATAGTAAATACTTAATGTAGCTTTTGTTGACTCACCAGCATTTAAAACATCACCTACACTTAAATTACTAACTTCATACTTAATAGGATTATCACTAGTATTTTCAGGGAGTATGTAAATACCATCAACTTTAGCATCTATATCTCCTAAATTAGATATTGTAATATCATAATTTACTCTATCTCCGGGCACTTCTAAATTTACATTAAAACTTGCATATGTTGAAGAAAATGTTGGTGCTTTTGTTTCTTTAGCCATTCCATTAATACTTACCAGCGTCATATCTGTAAAATTAATATTCCATTTGTCAGTAGTATTAGATCCTTTTATATCAGAAGATACCATTTGAGCAGCGGTTGATACTACAAAAGAAACCATCAAAG
>CAVHAY010000027.1:3230-8934 GCA_963634115.1 Clostridia bacterium
TCAAAGTCATTAAGATAACTAAAGATATAATTAATTTATTTTTTTTCAAAAAGTTTCTATTCATAAACTCCCTCGCTATTCTATTTAAAAGTATAACATATTCATATATCAAATTCAAGTAGAAAAAACTGAAAACACATATAGTATACTTTATATATTTATAAATTAATTAGTCTACTTAGTATATATAAAAAAGTACTTAAATAATTTTAATTTAAGTAACTATTAAATTATCTATTTTATTATAAAATAGAAATAATCATTCATCATTTTAACTAACTTTACCACTTAATACCATATATAAGAAAAAGCCAATATATATAATATAAATAATTAAACCATTAATCATTTCAAACTTAGTAGATTTATATTTAACTCCTACGGCCATAAGTGCTAAAACGCCTCCTACAAGACCACCAATATGGCCCCATACATCTATCTGTGAAGCAAGTGCAAAATCAATTACTAGATTTAAAAGAATTAAAGGAATAATTTGTGATTTTAATACATTATCTAAGTATATTCTATAATGATATCCAAAATATAACATTGCTCCCATTAAACCAAATATGGCACCAGAAGCTCCAACAGAATAACCACTATTCATAAATATAGAAAGAACACTTCCGCCTAAGCCTCCCAAAATATATACTAAAATATAACGCCATCTGCCAAGAAAACTTTCAAGTTGAGATCCAATTATATATAAAGCATAACAATTAACAACTAAATGAATTATATTCGCATGAAAAAACATACCAGTAAATAATCTATAAAATTCTCCAGAAACTACTCCACTTCTACTTACAGCGAAAATTTCTGGTACTCTACCACCAAAAAGTAAAAATATAAGAACATTAATAACAATAAGACCTATTGTAATATAAGGTTTTTTCATTGTAAATATTTCTTCGTTTTTCATAGCTTCCCCCTCATTCTTTTTAGAAATATCATTTGTTACCTTCATAAATAATTCAAGACCTTTTTCCTTAAAATTAGTTTTCTTTGTAATATCAGGAAAAGCCTCAATAACAAAATTATAATTATTAAAATCATCTGTCTTATGTACATTAACTGGATTAATCTTAGAAGAATTAAAATTATCTAAATGTACATTATCCCCTAAATTAATAAAAATACTAAGAACATTCATCTTAAGAGAAAAAGTTTTTCTACCTAATGCTTTTGCAAGTTGATTAGTTCTTCTTTCATTTACTTTAAATTGTTCATCATTATGAATATAACTAGAAACAATTCTTACAATTTTATAGTCTTCTGTCATATTTTCAAGCCATATTTCACCATCAATTCCTTTAATTATAACAGGACTATATTTTCTATTTGTAATAAAATAATGAAGTAATTTCATAACTAATTCATCATTTTTACCATTTAATTCTACCATAATTCCTCCTACTCAAACTTCTTCATTATATTAATAAATTCTCTAGGTAGTTCACTATCAAATTGCATATATTTTAAAGTTACTGGATGAACAAAACCTAGTTCTTTTGCATGTAGACACTGTCCAGTATCATCAATAAGTTTTCTTTTTCCATATACTGGATCATTTACTACAGGATACCCAATATAATCCATATGTACTCTTATTTGATGAGTCCTCCCTGTTTCTAATTTAAGCTCAATTAAAGTTACTTCTTTAAACCTCTTTAGAACTTTAAAATGAGTAATGGCTTCTTTACCATCTTTAACAATAGCCATTTTTTTACGATCTATTTTACTTCTGCCAATAGGTGCATCAATAGTTCCAGTGTCATTTGGAATAACCCCCCATACTAAAGCTTGATACTTTCGGTATGTCTTTTTTTCTTCAAGTTCTTTAGCTAATATTTCATGAGCCTTATTATTTTTTGCAATCATAAGTAACCCTGTAGTATAAGCATCTATTCTGTGGACAATTCCAGGTCTAAAATTTCCATTTATATCACTCAAAGCACTATGATATAAAAGACCATTTACTAGTGTACCATGATAATTTCCAGGTGCTGGATGAACAACTACACCGTTAGCCTTATTTACCACAATAACATCATCATCTTCATACACAATATCAAGATCCATCTTCTCGGCCTCAGCAAAAGTAGGTTCTTCAACATAATTAACAGAGATTTCATCTCCCTTTTTAACAAGATAACCACACTTTAACTTTTTACCATTTACTAGTACATCTCCATTTTTAATCATTTTATCACACTGACTTCTACTAATACTTATAATCTCACTTACAAAGTTATCAAGTCTAATACCAGCATTTATAACATTATATACCATTTTTATCCCCCTTATACATCAAAATAATAATCAATAATACAGATAAAACAATACATATATCCGCCAAATTAAATACAGGATAATTGTAACCAAATATATTAAAATCTAAATAATCTATAACATATCCTCTAAAAATTCTATCAAATAAATTTCCGCATATACCACCAAATAATATACCATAAATTATAGTATTTATTTTATTTATTTCCTTATTTTTTATAAACCATCTATAAAGAATATATATAGTAATAAAAGATATCATAGTAAGAAAAAAAGTATGCTGATTAAAGATACTAAAAGCCCCTCCCGTATTTCCCAATAATGAAATACTAAAAAAATTATCAATAACTTTAATACTTTGACCAAAATCAAGCAAAGAAATAATAATTAACTTAATAATTTGGTCTAAAAACGCAACTAAAAATCCAATAAATAAAATACGTTTCAAATTAATCACCTTTGTCTGAAAAATATTATAGCAGAAAAATCAGAAAACACAAAATAGTCATCATCTAAATAATAATTATTTAATCATATCAAAACCAGATCTTTTAAATAATTTTTCCATATCATATTTAGAATAATAAATCATTGTTGGTCTACCATGTGGACAGTTATAAGGATTTTTACACTTTCTAAGATCACTAATTAACCTCTCCATATCTTCTATAGTAATATTCATATTAGCCTTTATAGCTTGTTTACAACTCATCATAATTGCAACTTTTTCATTAAATTTTTCAATAGAAAAATCTTTCTTTGTATTAATTATAATCTCAATTATTTTTCTAATAGTTTCTTCAGCATCCCCATTAATCCAAGTAGGATGTTCTTTTACAATAACTGAGTTAATACCAAATTCCTCTATTTTAAACTTTAAATCACGCATAATATTTATATGTTCTTTTAAAATCATAAACTCAGTATTAGATAATTCAATAATAATTGGAAATAAAAGTGGTGTGCTTGCAATATTAGGTTTACCCATTTCTACTTTAAACTTTTCATAATTACATCTTTCTTTAGCGGCATGCTGATCTATAATATACATTCCTTTTTCATTCTGACAAATAATATAAGTTCCATGTACTAATCCAACTGGATACATCTCTGGCATTTCTGTTTCATCATACTGACTATATACTTTAGACTCTTCATTTAAAATATCTAAAGAAGAATTTTCTTCATAAATACTTGTTTTATCTAAATCATCATTTACATAAATATTTTCATCCTGCAAAGTAATATCTCTTAAATCAATATCAGATGATGTTATAACATCTCTTTCTAAATTTAAAGTCATCTCTTCATATTTAGGTTTTAATGTATTTGTTTTATTTGCAACCTCAACCTTTGGAATAAAGTTTCTATCTGTTATATTATCTTTAATAATTTCTTGTAACAAAGATAATAATGTATCCATTTTACTAAACTTAATATCCATTTTTGTAGGGTGAATATTTACATCAATAATACTAGGATCAACTTCAATATGTAATATAGTTATAGGATATCTATTATCTGGTTTATAAGAATGATAACTATCATTAATAATTTTATTAATCTTATTATTTCTAACAACTCTACCATTTACTATTGTAATCATATTGTTACGTGTACTTCTATGTATTTCTGGTGAAGATATATATCCCCAAATAACATAATCAGAGTTTTCACCCTCTACTTTTAACATTTTTCTCGCAACATCATTACCATATACACTTTGAATAGTTTTAAGTGTGTTACCCCTACCATCCGTTTGCAAAATCAAATTACCATTATTAGAAAGAGAAAATCTAATATCTGGTCTTGATAATGATAATTTATTCATATAATCTGTTATATTGGCAAGTTCAGTATATAAACTATTTAAATGTTTTAATCTAGCAGGTGTATTATAAAATAATTCACTAACTGTAAAAATAGTACCTCTTCTAGCATCCCCTTTTTCAACTAAAATAAATTTACCACCATCTACCACAACATGAGTACCTAAAGTACCAGTAGACGTTTTTAAATCTACTTTACTAACAGCCGCAATTGAAGCAAGAGCCTCTCCTCTAAAACCTAAAGTAGTTAGTCTAAATAAATCTTCTTCATCATCAATTTTACTAGTAGCATGTCTAGAAAAAGCTAAAGTAGCGTCATCAGCATCCATACCTTTACCATTATCAATAACTTTAATTTCCTTTACTCCAGCTTCCATAAGCTCAACTTTAATTTCCGTAGACCCCGCATCTATACTATTTTCAACTAATTCCTTAACTACCGAAGCACATTTTTCAACAACTTCACCAGCTGCAATTTTATTAGCCAAAACTTCATCCATTACTTTAATTATTGCCATAACACTTATAACCTCTTTTCATTCATACAAATTATTGGAAATAACCCATAAGAGCGTAGGTCATCCTCTTCTTTAGCAATTACACCATCTTCTTTTTTAAATAATTTTTTATATACATATAAAGGTAATTCAGAACTAAAACCTTCTGGCATAATCTTGTTATAATAGAAACTATCTCCATACATTTTTATAACATCATCATTCATTAAAATATATCCATCTTGTAAAAGTTCAATAACATATTCTTTATATTCAGGATGATCTAAATAAAATTTACCTGGGATTCTTACCCTATCATCTTTTTTATAACAAATGTCACTTACAAAAAACTGTCTATATGTAGGATCTAATATATATGACTTTATATCTCCCATCACATTAAAATCTGCAATTAAAAAATAATGATCCGTACAGTCATGATCAATAGTCATAAGTGTTCTATGCATATAATGTTTAATACCAAGTTTCTCTAAAGTATAATGTAAAGAACACTGAGCATAACTACATAACCCTTTATAACTATCATCACTAGCTATCTTATTAAGACGTAGTTTCAGTTCATATAATAAAGATGATAAATAATAATTTATTTCTCTATCATTTAACCCTTCATTATTTTTAATTTTATCCTCTATATTTTTTATATAATCACTATCTACCTCTATAACATTATCACTTATATCATATATATACTTTTGCATTAAACCACCTCATGCTTATATCTACTCTAATTATACTTTTTTTAAAGATAATATGCAACATAAGAAAAAATTGATTATCATAATGATAATCAATATCCTCACTAAAAATCAAAGAATCTAAGTATACTTCACCTATATTTTCTATTTATCCTATAGTATATGGACTGTTCTGTGTTCCTTCTCCCCCTAAAGAGATATCGGATGACAGATAGAGAACTGGGACCACGCCGTACCTGCTGAAAGCTTCGATGTAGTAGAGGTAGCCTTCCCTGTTCACAGAGAACACGTCGTAAGCAAACGAGGAAGAACACGGCGCGATAGTCCATGAGTATGAACTTCCCGCAGGTCCTGCGAATATCCAGTT
>CAVHAY010000028.1:0-3100 GCA_963634115.1 Clostridia bacterium
ATATTATTTTACGAGAATTTTCGTATCGTAGTTTAATTTATTATGTAGTTATTATGTTTTGTGCAATTTTAGGTAGCATTGCTGGTATAAATAAAAAAGAATAATTATTGTTTATATTCTTTTAAGAAATTATTTTTATATTCTTGGAATGTATTATTTTTAATATGTTCTCTTGCTTCTTCGGTTAATTTTATTAAAAATCTAATATTGTGAATGGATAAAAGTCTACCACCAAATGTTTCTTTTGCTATTAATAAATGTCTTATATAAGATTTTGTATAGTGTTTGCAGGCATAACAGTCGCAATTTTTTTCAATTGGGTTAAAATCTGCTTTATATTTTTGATTTTTAAGATTAATTCTACCTTGATGAGTAAAGGCATTACCATGTCTAGCTAGTCTTGTTGGTAAAACACAGTCAAACATATCTATTCCTCTTTCAATTCCTTCTAATATATCTTCAGGTTCTCCTACTCCCATAAGATATCTTGGTTTATCTTTAGGTAAGTATTTTATGGCATCGTCAATCATTTTGTACATGGTTTTTTTATCTTCACCTACACTGGTACCACCTATCGAATATCCATCAAAATCTAATGCGACAGTTTGCTCAGCACTATATTTTCTAAGTTCAGGATATTCTCCACCCTGAACTATTCCAAAAAGTGATTGGTTTTGATTATTATGAGCTTCTTTTCCTCTTTTGGCCCAACGAATTGTTCTTTCGGTACTAGCTTTAGCGTAGGTATAATCTGCTGGATAAGGAATACATTCATCAAAACTCATTGCGATATCACTATCTAATTTATTTTGTATTTCAATAGATTTTTCTGGAGTTAAAAAAAGTTCTTGACCGTCTATATGACTTTTAAATTTAACACCTTCTTCATTTATATCTTTCTTTTTATTTTTTACTAATGAAAATACTTGAAAACCACCACTATCAGTTAGTATTGGACCATCATAATTCATAAATTTATGTAATCCTCCAGCTTTTTCTATAATATCTTTCCCAGGTCTTAACCACAAGTGGTAGGTATTTGATAAAATAATACCACTATTTGTAGCTTTTAGTTCTTCTGGACTTAAAGTTTTTACTGTAGCACAAGTTCCAACTGGCATAAACATTGGAGTCTGAAAGATTCCATGGTTTGTATGCAGAAGACCATATCTTGCATTATTATCAGTATCTATTAGTTCATATTTTATTTTCATTATTATCACCAAATAAAATTATATATGTTTTTTTGGAGTTTGACAAGGCAGCTTTATAGTGAAAAAAAATTATATATATTATTTATTTTTTTTGGAATCTAAATTTTTGGTTGATGTAAAACTATTTAAATAAATTTTAATATCATCATTAGTAACTAAAGAATAACCATTTTTAAGTAAGTTATTTAAAAGTATTTGGCCATTTTTTGTTTCTTTTAAAACTTCAGTAGGCCATTTATCAAATGCTATTAGTTTTTGATTTTTTTGGGGTAAAAACTGCGAATATGATGGATCTATTAAATAAATATTTTTATTGCTTTCGTTTTTAGCAACAACAAAAACATGATGATAATTAGTATTTGAGTACTCATCTATACTAAAAATTTCTGATTTTATACCTTGATTTTCTAATTCAAAATGGATATTGTTTGCTAAATAGATACAAAGTCCTTCTAATGACATGCCTTTTATTTCATCTAATTCACTTTCTACAGTATTTTGAATCATCATATCTATTTCATTCATATTTATGGCTCCTTTATATAGAAAAAAATATACTTACATATATTTTTGCATTTGTTTCATCATTTGATTAACTTGTTTTTGACTTGGTGTTCTACCCATTCCTGACATCATTGCTTTAATCATTTGTTCATTAATAGGTGGATTTTCTTTCATTTGCTTTTTGGTAACATGACGCGCTACTAAAAAACCAATTATTGCTCCTATTATTATACCTATTAATACTTGTAATAAATCTATTAAAAATGCTCCCACAAAATCATTCCTTTCTATTTGTATTTTACTAAAAATACGTTTATTTTTCAAGATATATTACAAATTTATTATAATTTAAAGCATTTCCTAGTATAAAGACAAATATTTGTTTTATAGTAACAAACGTTTGACTTTGAAATAAAAATATGCTAGTATTATATTAGAGGAGGGAAATAATGGAAAATTTAACTGAAAGGCAAAAAGATGTTTTGAATTTTATTAAGTCTTATATTGTTTCTCATGGCTACCCACCAACTGTTAGGGAAATAGGAAAGGCTTTAGACATTTCATCACCTGCAACTATTCATGTACATTTAAAAAATTTAGAAAAAAAAGGAATTATTCGTAAAGAAGGAACTAAAAATAGGGCTATTGAGTTATTAGTTGAAAATGAATATGCCATAAAAGATGAAGAAATTAGGAAAGTTCCTTTACTTGGAAAAGTAACAGCTGGTTCACCTATTGAAGCTATTGAAACCCCTAATGAATTTTTTAATTTACCTACTTATTTAATACCTAAAAATGGCGATGTATTTACTTTAAAAGTTAGTGGTATTAGTATGATTAATGCTGGAATATTAGATGGTGATATTGTAATTGTAAAACGTACAAAGACTGCGAAAAATGGTGAAATTGTTGTGGCAATGACGGATGAAAATGAAGTTACTTTAAAGACTTATTATAAGGAAAAAGATCATATTAGATTACAACCGGAAAATGATAATTTAGAACCAATTATTTTAAATGATGTTACTATTTTAGGTACAGCTATTGGATTATATAGAAAAATATAAACAGAAAGGTTAATTAGCCTTTCTGTTTATATATGTATTAGACATTATATATGTATTATCTTTATAAATGGCCGCAATAACATTTGTGTATTTACTATCCAAAGTAGTTATGCTTGAAGTTTCTTCAAATGTTTTTGCGTTATCTATACTATAATAGTATTTATAATTTTCATCTGTAGGATATTCTATAATGATTTTATTATCTTTATGTTGAAAGGTTATTCCTTTAATAACTTTTATTAATCTTTTTTTTGATGTTTTATTACCAGATGTATCTACGGCTTTATATTTGATAATATATTTATCTTCTTTGGG
>CAVHAY010000029.1:0-7144 GCA_963634115.1 Clostridia bacterium
CAGATGGTATTATGGTTGTTGGTTTATATGAAACCGGCGATAAATCGCCTGGACGCGATGCTGGACTTACGGTAGGAGATGTAATTACAAGTGTAAATAATGAACATGTAGAAAATATTTCTGATATGGCTTCTAAAATAACAATAAATGATACTTCTTCTATTAAAATTGGTTTTTTAAGAAATGGCAAAAATAAAGAAACTACCTTAAATTTGAGCCGTGATGAAAATGGTGTATACAAAACAGGTCTTTATGTTAAAGACAGCGTTACTGGTATTGGTACTTTAACTTATATTGATCCTGAAACTAAAATTTTTGGGGCGTTAGGTCATGAAATTGAAGAACAGACTACAGGAGAACTATTAGAAATTAAAAATGGCAAGATTTTTACTTCTACAGTTACATCAATTGTACCAAGTACTTCTGGAAATCCTGGAGAGAAAAAAGCTGAATACAATGTAAATGACGTTACGGGTGAAGTCATTTCTAACACAACTGAAGGAATTTTTGGAAAATATACCAAAACTATAAAAAGTAATTCTACATATGAGGTGGCAAAACCTAGTGAAGTAAAACTTGGTAAAGCCGAAATTTTGACAGTTTTAGAAGGTAAAGATATTTCTAAGTATGAGATTAATATAACAAGTATAAGTGAAAACAATAAACAAAAAAACAAAAATTTTATATTTGAAATTACAGATAAAAATTTACTGGAAAAAACTAATGGTATTATTCAAGGTATGAGTGGTTCTCCAATTATTCAGGGTAATAAGGTTATTGGAGCAGTTACACATGTAGTTGTCGATAATCCTCATAAGGGATATGGTATTTTTATAACAAATATGCTTGAAGAAGGTGAAAAATAGAGAGGAAATCCTCTCTATTTAGTATTTATTATAAAATTATATGCATCTTTACACATTTCTTTAAGATCTTTTTTAGACTGCCAATGTAATTTTTCTTTAGCCTTAGTAGCATCAGCATAACAGGCCGCTATATCACCAGCTCTTCTTTCATCTATTACATAAGGAATATCTACACCAGTAGCGGTTTTAACAGCATTTATTAAATCTAAAACACTATAACCTTTTCCTGTACCCAGATTAAATATATCTATACCCTTATTTTTTTCTAGATATTCTAATGCTTTAATATGACCTTCTGCTAAATCCATAATGTGAATATAATCTCTTACTCCCGTTCCATCTTCAGTATCATAATCATTACCAAAAACATGGACTTTCTCTAATTCACCAGTCGCAACTTTCATGATATAAGGCATAATGTTATTTGGAATACCATTTGGTTTTTCACCTATTAGACCACTTGGATGAGCCCCAATAGGATTAAAATATCTTAAGATAATAGCACTAAAATTATTATTACTTTTAGCTAAATCTTTAATAATTTGTTCAGTCATTAATTTAGTATATCCATATGGATTAGTAGCACTTACTTCAAAATCTTCTTTTATTGGTAAAGATTTTGGAATACCATAAACAGTAGCGCTTGATGAAAAGATAAATTTATTAACTTTATTATCTTCCATCACTTCTAAAAGTTTTATAACACCTGTTAAATTATTATCATAATATTTAAGAGGCTTTGCTACTGACTCCCCTACAGCCTTATAGGCTGCGAAATGTATAACAGCATCTATTTTATCTTTTTTAAATACTTTATTTAAGAAATTTTTATCACAAACACTACCTTCATAAAAATTAAAGTCTTTTTTTGTAATATCTTTTATTTTTTGTAGGACATTTTTATCTGAATTTGAAAAATCATCAATAACAATAACATCATAACCATCTTCAAGTAATAAAGTGACAGTATGACTACCAATAAATCCAGCACCACCAGTTACTAATATTCTCATTTTTTATCACTCTCCATGATTAAATAATAACATCTTAACAAGTATTTGTAAAGTTTGGTAAAGCAAAATAAAATATATTTATATTCAAGATAAAATATGAGTTATAATTTAAGTGGTGAAGTGTATGGAGTATAAAAGCCGAATTAATAAGTATAAAGAACATGAAAAAGAAGCAATAAAAAGAAAAGAAGAAGAACTTGCTCAAAGGCGTGAAGAACTTAAAAAAATAGTTTTTAATGAAGATATGGATGACGATTTTATTAATTTAAAAATGACAGGAAAGCCAACTTTAACTAATATAATTTTATCAATATTATTTGTTTTAGTGGTAGCATTTTGTTTTTTACTTATTTATATTTCTAGTGAAAAAATTAATGAATTATATTATATTATAAATGCTTTATTTATATTAATTATAATGATTAGTTATTTAGTTTCTTTTAAACATGCTTTTATGTATAAAAGAGTACGTGGAACACTAGTAACTATTTTGTTTACTACTATATTTATTTTATTTAATGCATTATATATAGTAGGAGTAATAAATTTACCTACTCAAAAGACTGTACCTAATTTTTATGCTGTTTCTTATAAAAAAGCTTTGAAATGGGCTGATGAAAATAAAGTTAAAATAAATGCTACATATGAATATTCAGATGAGGTTAAAGAAGGCTCTATTATAAGTCAAAGTACTAAAGCCGGAAAATTTGTAAAAGATATATCTAGTATTAATTATGTAATATCTATTGGTACAAATACATATAAAGAAGTTAATATTCCAAATATGACAGGCAAAAATATTAATAAAACACTTAAAATGATCAAACAATATAAATTAAATAATATTGATATTAATTATGTAGAAAATAAAAGCATAGAAAAAAATACTATTATTAAACAAAGTGTTAGTGGAGATATAAGAAGAAATACTAAAGTAATATTTGATGTTTCTTTAGGTGATATATCTAATTTAAAAGATATTAAGATGAAAGACCTATATAACGAAAGTTATTTAAATGCTAGTGTATATTTGCAACAAAATGGAATAAAATATGATACTACTTATGAATTTTCATCTAATGTAAAAGCTGGGTATATAATTAATTCTTCCATACCTGAAGGTTCTACTGTTTCTACAAAAGATAATGTTACTTTAACAATATCTAAAGGTAAAGGTATAACTGTACCAGATTTTAGTTCTAAAAGTGAAGATATGGTTTTAAAAAATTGTAATAAACTTGGTATTAAATGTTTACTTGAATTTTCTAATGATGAATCTACTTTAGAGATAGTAGCAACAGGACAAAGTATAGAAAGTGGAACAATTATTTCTAAAGATGAATATATAACAATAAATATGTCAAATAAAACAGAACAATAATCGTTCTGTTTTTATATAGTTTCTTTTATAATATCATCATTTTTAATATAGTCGTTTACATTTATAATTCTATATTTATCTTTGGTATCTCTAATTATTATTTTTTCAATACCAGCATTAATTATAAACCTTTTACATAGTTCGCATGGTGTGGTATTCATTACATATTTATTTGTTTTATATTCTCTCCCTACTAGATATAAAGTGCTTCCTATCATATCACGTCTAGCAGCAGAAATAATAGCATTTTGTTCAGCATGAACACTACGACATAATTCATATCTTTGACCACTTGAAATATTAAGTTCTTCTCTTAGACATTTATTTAAATTAATACAATTAGCTCTACCTCTTGGAGCACCTGCATAACCAGTAGAAATTACTTCATCATTTTTTACTATTACGGCTCCATAATTTCTTCTTAAACAAGTACCTCTTTCTAAAACAGTTTGCGCTAAATCTAAATAATAATTTGTTTTATCTATTCTCATTTTATACCAACTTTCTATCTTACTTTTTTAATATTTGTATCATCTACTACACTATTATTTAAAACATTCTTTTCAAGATGTTTATAATATTTATCTGGGTTTGCTTCTATTTTTTCTTTAAATAATTCATTAATACATAATTTGTCTAAATCAAAATTTTTTGGAAGAATTAAGTCTTCATCAGTAGTTAAACCTCTCAAATAAAGATAACCATCTACTTTTTCTGGTAAAACTAAGTCTTTGACGGTACTTAAACCATCAAGATAAAGATCACAGCCTACTTCTTTTGGGAAAACTATATCTTTAGCGGTAGTTAATACATCCAAAGCAAGATAACCGCCTACTTTTTCTGGTAAAGTTAAGTTTTCAGCGGTAATTAAACTACCTAAATCAAGATTACCTCCTATTTCTTTTGGCAAAACTAAATTTTTGACGGTAGTTAGGCCATCTAAAACAAGATCTCCTCCTATTTCTTCTGGTAATATTAAACCTTCAGCCGTAGTTAATTCATCTAAAACAAGATCACCACTTATTTTTTTAGGTAAGATTAAATTCTCAGGCGTAGTTAAATCTCTCAAGTAAAGATCTCCATAAAAATACTCTAGTTTCTTACCATTTAAAACATCCTCTTTAAGAATTGATATTTCATCTTCCTTATAATTAAATATTCTTGATAAATCTAAACATATATTTCTTTTTTGTTTTATTTCTTCTATTCGGGGGTCTTCTTGATATCCAAACCCTTCTATTTTATCATCTACTTCATATAAAAATTTTAATTCATCTATAGATAGTTCAAGATTTTTTTGAATTTTTTTATCTATAAAAGTTAAAAACTGTATATCATATTCTTTTTTTAAAAATTTATCTTTATGAGAAAATTCTTCTAATTTTTTATTTAATATAGGTATCATTTCAGGTTCCATGTTTTGTTCCTCAGCAATACCTCTTATTTCACCTATATTATTTTTACCATTCATTCTTATAGCTATTCTAGGAACTTTTGCTTCATTATGTTCATCCATAGAATAATAAACATAAAAATCACCATTTTCTAATTGACTTTTAGCAAAGTTTTCACCCGCCGCCGTGCACCAACCTGTATAATAGCCTTGAAGAGAATTTCTTAATATATTGTAGTCAGAACCTTGATCATATTTAATCCATTTGCCTTCAGTAGTTTTATTTTGTCTATCTCCTTTTAAAAGCATTTGTTTTAGAGAATATTCATATAAAGCCTTAAAATTGCCACTACCTAAGGCATTTTTTATTTCTTCTTCAGTATGTTTTCCTTTTATATAGTCTTCCATTAGTTTTAAAGTATTAAATATAGCTTCTCTTTCTACTGGTGGGAAAGGATAAATAGTTGTTTTATCTCTTTTTAAAAATTTCATTTTCTCTTTATCAAACTTACCTAGTTTTTGAAGACCTTGAAATACCCAATATTTTTCCCATATTTCATATGATTTACTTTCTTCATCATATAGAAAATATTCTATCCATTTATCAAGACTCTCTTTTTGATCTGATATTAGTTGATCTATTAACATTTCTTTTCTTTCAGAAGTTAGTTCAATATCTCCGTAACCCCTTTCTCTCCTTATTCTTTTTTCTTTTTCAAAATAACTATCAGGAATATTTTCTGGTTTTACAACATATATATCATAATAAAATTTCTTAAGCATTAGTTCTGAAGACTTATGTTTACTACTGGCAACCTTTTTATGAACTCTTTCTAATCTTTCAAAATATCTATATATTCTTTCTCTTTTCTTTGTACTTTCTTTAGAAGTATGCATTACTACATCTGATTCATGTAGATGAGTATATAGTTTTGTTATCATATCTAACCATGCGTTTGTTTCATTCATTTTATACCAACTTTCTATCATATTTTTTTAATAGTTGTCTCATCTACTTCATTATTTTTTAAAATATCATTTGCAAAATGTTTATAATATTTATCTGGGTTTGCTTCTATTTTTTCTTTTAATGATTCATTGGTATGTAATTTTTTTAAATCAAAATTTTTTGGAAAAATTAGTCCTTCATCAGTAACTAAATTATTTAAGTAAAGGTAACCATCTATTTTTTCTGGTAAGACTAAATTTTTAGCAGTTTCTAATTTATTTAAGGAAAGGTAACCGCCTACTTTTTCTGGCATAACTACTCCTTCAGCGTTAGTTAATTCACATAAATCAAGATAACCACCTACTTCTTTTGGTAAAACTACATTTTTGGCAGTGGTTAAAGAACTTAGACTAAGACTACCTCCTACTTTTTCTGATAAAACTAAATCTTCAGCATTAGTTAATTCACTTAAATCAAGACTACCTCCTACTTCTTTTGGCAAAACTAAACCTTCGGCAGTGGTTAAACCATCTAAGTAAAGGTAACCACCTACTTTTTCTGGTAAAACTAAATCTTCAGCGGTAGTTAATCCACCTAATCCAAGACTACCACCTACTTCTTTTGACATAATCAAATTCTTAGTAGTGGTTAAAGAATTTAAATAAAGACTACCATTTATTTTTTCTGGTAAAGTTAAGTTTTCAGCGGTAATTAAATCCCGCAAATAAAGATCACCATTTATCTCTTTTGGCATAATTAAGTCATTAACTGTAGTTAATTCATTTAGGAAAAGACAACCATTTATTTTTTTTGGCAAATTCAAGTTTTCAGCACTTGATAATTTGCACAAATGAATATGGCCTCCTATTTTTTCTGGTAAAACTAAACCTTCGGCATTAGTTAATCCACTTAAATCAAGACTACCACCTATTTTTTTTGGTAAATTTAAGCCTTTGGCAGTAGTTAATTCATCCAATACAAGATCACCCATTACTATTTCTGGCAAATTTAAACCCTCAGCTGTAGTTATATCTAAAATAAGATCACCTTTTACATTTTTAGGTAAGTTTATACCTTCAAACGTTGTTGTTCCACCTAAATAAAGATTATCATAAAAATACTCTATTTTCTTACCATTTAAAACTTCCTCTTTAAGATTTGATATTTCGTTTTCACTACAATTAAATATTTTTTTTAAGTCTACTTTCATATCTCTTTTTTGTTTTATTTCATTTATTCTGGGATCTTCTTGATAACCAAAGCCTTCTATTTTATCCTCTATTTCATATAAAAATTTTAATTCATCTATAGATAGTTCAAGTCCTTTTTGAACTTTTTTATCTATAGAAGTTAAAAACTGCATATCATATTCTTTCTTTCGGTACTTATCTTTATCGGGAAATTCTTCTAATTTTTCATTTAATATAGGCATCATTTCAGGTTCCATATTTTGGTTTTCAGCAATACCTCTTATTTCACCTATATGTTTTTTACCATTCATTCTTATAGCTATTCTAGGAACTTTTGCTTCATTATGTTCAT
>CAVHAY010000030.1:0-2110 GCA_963634115.1 Clostridia bacterium
ACGCTATAGATGAACTTAATACTACATGTACACTTGCTATAAACGCTAGCTATAAACTTAAAAAAACAGTAGTAACAGAAGGAGACGGACTGTATGCTGATTCAACTGAAACAGGTAGATATGTCTATAAAGGAGCAAGCCCTAATAACTATATTACATTAGGCTCTGATACTTATAGAATAATATCAGTAGAGTCAGACGGAACACTTAAAGTGATAAGAAATGGCAGTATAGGCAGTAAAGAATTTGATACAGAAAGTACAAGATATTCTAGTGTCAGCGCAGATTATTGTAATAGTACTGATGGCTGTAAAGTATGGGGAAGTAAAACAACAATGTTAGATGCATCAGGAAATAATATAACTCAAATGCCAAGAGAAGTTGGAGGTACACTATACAATCTTCCAGATACAGAAGCCTCATTAAATACATACTTAAATAATGACTGGTATAATAACCTAGATAGTAGTGTTCAAAATATAATAGTATCACATTTATTTAATGTAGGACTAGTAGACAATTATGTATCAAACCTTTCTACCACTGTATCCCGAGAGCAAACATATAAATGGAAAGGTAAAGTAGGTTTAATGAGCATAAGTGATTATATAAAAGCAAATACAAATACTGAAACGTGTGGTTCGTATATTTTGAATATTTCTAATTGCAGTACATGCGGAGCAACAAACTGGATATATACAGTAACAAATGCATCAAATTATAATTACCCATGGATAATCACACCATATTATGATGTTGATAATGACAGAATGAGACTTTTATTACTTATGGATGTATATATAGAGACTCCGGCTAGCGGCAGTAATGACGTAATCCCAGTTCTCTATCTATCATCAAGTATTACTCTAAAAGGAGAAGGTACTTTGGCAAGTCCATATACTATAGGATAAAAATATATTTATGTAATATTATTTGTTAAATAAAAAAACTTACCGTCTAGTAAGTTTTTTTTGAATAAATACAATAAAATAATATAATAAACTAGACATAATTGCTAGAATAATTATCCCACTCATAACTAAATTTAAATTAAATACCTGTGAGCCATACATAATTAAATATCCAACACCTGCCTTACTGACTAAAAATTCTCCCATAATAGTACCAATAAACACAAGACCGATATTTACCTTAAAAACCCCAATAATATTATTAAAATTACTTGGTAAAATAAGCTTAAATAAAATTTGACTTTTAGAAGCTTTAAAACTTTTCATAACCTTTAGTTTGTTTTTATCTGTATTAGAAAAGGCTTGATGAACATTAATAATTGTTACAATAACTGAAATAAACAAAGCCATAACAATAATAGACTGTATTCCTGCGCCTGCGATAATAATTATAATAGGACCAAGAGATACTTTAGGAAGGCTATTTAAAACTGTTAAATATGGATCAAGAACTTTAGATAAAAATGTAAATCTCCATAAGGCCACCGCAATACCTATTCCAATTAAACTACCTAAAACAAAACTAATTACCACTTCATAAAAAGTAATCCAAACATGATGAAATAAAGACCCATCATTATATAGTGATATAATAGTATCAAAAATCTTACTAGGACTAGAATAAATGAATGAATTAATAATCTCATATTGAGATGATAATTGCCATATTATTAGAAACACAAGAATAATCAAAATTTGAACTGTTCTTACAGCATATTTATATAGTCTAATCTTTTTTATATATTGTTTATGTTCTGCGCTACACATGAAAATCAATATCCTTCCAGATCATATCATAATAATAACTAAATTCTTTAGCTTTTCTATTATTAATAGGTGTACTTTTATCAGTTAGATTAATTTCATAAATCTTCTTAATATGACTTGGTCTTTCTGATAAAACAATAATTCTGTCTGCCATACTAATTGCTGCGCTAATGTCATGTGTAACCATAATTGCACTCTTTTTTTCTTTCTTAATAATGCCATATACATCATCAGAAACTGCCAATGCTGTTTGGTAATCTAAAGCAGAAAAAGGTTCGTCAAGTAAAAGAATATCCGGATGTGTAGCTAGTGTCCTAATAAGTGAGACTCTTTGAATGTAGTGAAGACACTTTTATTATTAATCATCACTA
>CAVHAY010000031.1:0-2532 GCA_963634115.1 Clostridia bacterium
ATATTAAGTATATCATAAAATATCCATATTTTTACATTTTTTGTAGTTTATTTTTTTTATTTTGTTTCACATTAATATTAGGTGAAAAAATATGCTTATATATATCGGAATATTTGTTTGTAAAGTAATTGAAGATTCTTTATCTACTTTAAGAATTATTGTTGTATCTAATGAAAAAAAGATATTTGGCGCGATTTTAGGATTTATTATTGCCCTTATTTGGGTATTTGTAACAGGTACCGTAATAATTGATTTAGATAAAGATCCCTTTAAAGTCATTATATTTGCTTTAGGTTCTTTAGTAGGATCATATGTTGGCAGTGTAATCGAAGAAAAAATAGCTCTTGGTACAAATTTATTTATTGTAAAAATAAGTAATAACAAAGTGCAAGATATATACAAAGCCTTAAAAATTGCCCACTATAATGTAAACATAATAGCGCCATGTACATTAAGAATTACCTCCAAAAGAAAAAAAACATCTAATGTTACAAATATTATATATAAATATGACAAAAATGCTTTCATAATTGCCGAAAAAGCCAAAATCATTTCTTATCATGTATAAAATTATAAATCATTAAAGGTTTATCAGTAATAATATTACTATGTATATTTTTTAATCTTTTAGTATTATTTATAGTCCAAACAAAATCATTATCTTTCGCTTTTTCTAAATGTTTAATATTTATAGCATTAAAATCTAAATCATTATCCACCCTACTCTTATTCATTTTTATTCCAATTAAAAGACCACATTTATACCTAGGATACTTACTTTTAAAATTCATTATAAGTTCATAATTAAAACTCATAATATAGTAATTTAAATTATATTTTTTTATAACTTTATAAAGGTGTAGAACAAGTGGAAAATTCATGCGTTCTTCTTTTATTTCTATCATTATTACCTTATCATTGTGAATATTTTTAAGTAAATCTTCAAGTCGCTGCGCTCCTGTTAAATCTTTAAACAAAGTATTATATATAATTTTACCATTATAAAACATATCATGTGAAATAATAAATATATTATCTTTTGTTTCTCTTATATCAAACTCTATTCCATCACAAAAGAACAAATCTAAACTATTCTGCAAAGCCACATAAGTATTTTCTTTATCTTTGCCATTGTTTCCTCTATGTGCAATAATCATATTATAATATATTAAATAAAAACATATATATGAAAAAAAGACTATAATTTGTCTTTTATATATTGATAAACATCTTCATTTATATCCTCAATACTTCTAATATTACCATCTATAACACATTCTACTACATACATATCATATCTTAAAGCAAGTTCTTTATAAGCCTTTTCAGCCCCTGTTAAATGATTAATATCTTTTTCATGTTCATCTAGTAAATCTCTGTTTTTCTTAAGTAATGTAGCTTGCTTTATCGGCATATGCAAAAATATAGCAATATCTGGTTTAGGCAGTTCTAATAAATCAAACTCTAATTTTTCTAGCCATTTATATATATTATTTCTTTCTTTTTTATCAGTAATTTTACCACCTTGATGAGCCATATTAGAATATATATACCTATCTAATATAACATTAGCGCCATTTTCTAATAAAAAATTTATCTTATCTATATTATATTTTCTATCAGCAGCATAATATAAAGACGCAACTTTAGGATCTACATTAGTAGCCCCTTCTTTAAAAAAACCACCCTGTAAATTATTTTTACCTAAATAAGGCCCCTCAATAATCTTCCCAGTTGGGGAATTATAATTTGGAAAACTAAATTCATAGGCCTTAATATTATCTTGTTTAAACCTATCTAAAAGTAACCCCGTTTGTGTTTCTTTACCAGAACAATCAGTCCCCTCAATTACAATTAATTTACCTCTCATATATCTCACCTTATCCTATAATATTATCACTATCATCAAACTTAATATCTAAAAACTTTTTACTAGCAAGTAAATCACACATATGCACAAATTTCTGATATTTATTTTTAGGTATTGGTAAAACAACATCACTATAAGCATTGGTATTATATGGTCCCATATGACTAGATATTATATTATATAAAAATTTTATTTCATTATCATCAAAAGTTAGTTTATCTTTTGACTCTTTAACATAATCCGCAGCCAATAAAGGATGATCAAATCTAGCATATTTTTCTTGTTTCTTACCATGTTTTAATCCATCATGTAATATTAAACCTAAAATAATTAAATCTTTTTCATCGTTTGTAAATACATCACCTATCATACTATTTAAAAGTTCATAAGCAATTCTTACAGCCGCTTTAGTATGTCTAACAAGTCCACCCTCTTTAGCCGCAAACTGTGGATGATATTTTCCCGTTGAAGATGCTGGAACTAAAAAGAAATAATCAGGTAATCCTTCTATTAGTATTTTAGCATTTTTTCTATATTTTTCATTTTTTATATAATTTATCTCATTCATAAATTTTTCTTGTTTCATATATACCTCTCCTATTTAAATAGTAACATACAAGTGTATGGGTGTCAATTATTTTTAAATAATAACTACATTATTT